>JBCBSO010000063.1:0-11453 GCA_039819205.1 Actinomycetota bacterium | reverse complement strand
AGATTCCGCCGGCTTTCGCTGCACTCGGCTCAGCTGGCGAGATCGATCGGTTCGCAGTCGGCAACCACGAAGTCGTCGATCTCTGTCACGTCGTCGACCAGGATCGTGCCGAACGGGAAGGCGAAGGCGATGTCGCCCGACGCCACGAACGAGTCGAAGTAGTAGTTGGACGCGATCACCTCGAACAACACGTCGACCGTCCCCGGCGGCAACGCCGTGGCGATCATGTCGAACATGTTGGCCCCGTCGTCGTTCGGCAATACCGCCGTGGTCAAGATCTCTGTCTCCGTGCCGCCCTCGCCGATCTCGGCGTCTGAGGCGTACAGCGTGAGATCGAACGCGAACGGCAGGTTGCCGTAGGCGCACTCGTCGGTACGGCCCTCGTCGAGGTCTTCGATGTTCGACTGACCCGAGTACTCGAGCCGGAAGTCGCTGTGGTCGATGTCGAGATCGAACGTGAACGGCGCCGTCTCGCCGCGGACGTCGAAGGTGCGGCGATACGGCACGCCTGGCACCGAGTCGAACAACACCTCGACCTCGATGAAGTCGGTGGCGCCGACGAGGCCCGACGTGGCGGTGTAGGTGCCATCGATCGTGTCGTAGGTGACACCCGCGGTAGCCGGCACCGACCGGAAGAAGTCGAACGGCCCGTCGCCGAAGTCCTCCGCCTCGACGCCGGTGATCGTGATGGTCGGGGCGACGCTGTCGCCGAGCCCGTCCACGGTGAGCGCGCCGCTGAGGGTGATGTCGGATCCGCCACCTCCAACGACGTCGATGTCGACGTCGGCGAACACCGAGTTGCCCGGCGAGGCGATTGGCGCCAGGTCGATCACTCCAGAACTCACGTCGGTGGTCAGCTCGACACGGGCCGTCCCAGCTGGCAGGTAGGCGAGGATCGAGTAGGCACCACTGGCGTCGGTGACCACGAACTCGTCGAGTGTGTCGCTGCCGTCGAGCACCTGGTCGTCGAGCAACACGTCACTCCCGTCGTAGGCCGCGATCGTCAGGTTGACGACCTCGCCGGCGTATGGCGCGCCGTCCTGGGTGACCACGCCGGAGAACTCCACCGACGTCGACGCGAAGTCGAACGTCGCCACGTTCGTTGCCCCTGGGGTGATCGACAAAGGATCAGAGATGAAGCGACGGTATGGCTGGAACGGTCCGGCGAACTCGACGAGCACGGTGGTCTCGGCGGTCTGTGAGGGCACCAGCGGCTGCACGGTGTAGGCGCCGGTGGTCGGGTCGGGATCGATCACCGCTTGGGTGAAGCCGAGCGATGCGCCCGACGAGTCCTCATGGAAGAACCGGGCCAGGCGCGACGGCGCGGGGTCGCCGGCGATGAAACCGGTGCCGCTCAGCGTCAACTCGGTGGTGATGTAGTTCACGTCGAGCGTCGCCGCCTGGCTGCCGATCAGCAGCGGATCGACCGTGACTTCCGGCCACTCCTCCTCGGTGACGCCTTCGACCAGTCGAATCTGCACTCGGTTGGCCTGCCGCGGGCCAACGAGGTCGATCGAATAGTCGCCCGACGCATCGGGTGTGAATGGGTAGATCCGCTCTTGCGGGAACACGCCGTTGGGGAAGACCTGCACCCAGGTGACTCGCAGCTGCTGCTCTTCGGGTGGCTCCGGGGCGCCGTCGACCTGCAGGTTGCCCGACAGCGACACGATCGGGGGGAGGTAGTTCTCGTTGAACTCGATGGCGTTGAAACCGGCATCGAGTGGAGTGAACTCCTGCCACACCTGGTCGTTCTGCAGATTCTGCCCGACGTAGCTCGTGCCCAACTCGACGCTGGTCGTTGTCGACGGGATCAGCAGCGTGCGCGCCGTGTACCCGCCCGAGGCGTCCGGCGCGCCGGTCGTTGTGGTGTCGTTGACCACGGGGTTCGCACCACCCTCGAAGGTCCGCACGAACACGGTCTGCGATGACGTGATCGGCTGGCTCTGGTTTTCGAGGATGCCGAAGATGTCGAGGGCGATGAGGTCGAACTGGTGACCGAAATCGATGTTGTTGGCACCCGCGGCGAGCGGGTCGACCGTTGCGCTGTGTACCCGACCGGTACCCACGGCGAAGTCGAGCGTGGCGGTGAGTTCGGCGCGCACACCCGGCGTGTCGGGTTGGAACACCAGCTCGTAGTCACCGTTGGCGTCGGGGGTGATCTCCTCCCAGAACTGACCGACGGCGACGTTCGACTCGTCGAATACGCGCACGCGGTAGAGCACCGGGCGGTCGATCGGGTCGTCGCCGAGCGAGAAGTTGCCCGACAGGTTGAGCACCTGCGAGGCGGCGATGGCGTCGAACTCGCGAACATTGTCACCGACGACCAGATTGTCGAACACGACGGCAGGCCAGTCCGGCTCCGACACGCCGAGCTGGAACACGAGCGCTGCCGACGTCGCCCACGACGGCAGCAACACGTCGAGGCTGTAGTTCCCTGCTGCGTCGGGGTCGACGTCGATCGTGGTCGTCTCGTCGGGTTGGCCGTCGGCGGACGCCGTGACCTCGACCGCAACAACGCCGTCGGGCACGACGCCGCCCGTCCCGCCGATGCGCATCTCGCCGCTGACCAACAGGCGCGGCCGCAGGATGGGCAGGTCGAGGGCGACGGCGTTGGGGCCACTGGCCACTGCAGTGCTCGTTGTGGCGCCCGGACTCCCGGGGTCGGATCCGGCCACCGTGATATCAACCGCCGAAGCGTCGTGCGGCAGTGTTTCGGTCAGCGCGTACGCGCCGGTGAATGGGTCGGTGGCCGCAGTGGTCGCGATCACCGTCGATCCACCAGGCTGGAGGGTGACGAGCTCAACCGACAGCACGTCGTCGAGCGGCGAACCGTTGATCGTGGCAGTACCCGACAGTTCGAGCACCGGCGGGTTGTAGGTCTCGGCGTATGTGAGCGGGTTGGTGCCGATCGCCAACCCATCGAAGCGCTGGCTGCGCGGAGTCTCACCGTCGATGCCGATCTGCCACGCCAGCTCGATCGACCGCACCGCGCTCGGGTGTTCGAGGTCGAGCACGAACTGGCCCGCTGCGTCGGTGGTGACGCCAACGGTCTCGTCGTCGATCACTGCGTCGCTGGCGTCGCGAGTGATGTACCGGAGGTCGGCCGCGCCGACGAACGGACCGTCGACATCGGCCAGCGTGCCGTCGATCTCGGTATCGACGCGCAGCACGATCTCGGTGGAGAGGTCGATGGGTGTCACGCCCGGCACGACAGGGTCGATCGTCGCCCCCGGGAAGTTGGCGGGGATCACGCCGATCTCGGCGATCACGTCGGCAGCGGTAGTGATCTCCGGAACCTCGACGAGCGCGCCGAACGAACCGTCGATAACGGATGCAACGACGCTGCGTTCGAGCCGCTCGACGACCGGGCCGTCGAGGGTCTGTTTTGTGACGTCGACGTCGAGCTGGAACGGACCGACAAAGAAGGTGGAACCGGAGGTGAAGACGCCGGAGATGTCAAATCGCCGCGGACTGACCGCATCGTCGAACACGAGCGCGTTTGCGCCGACAGTGAGCCCATTGAATGCCTGATAGGGCCGTTCGTCGGGGAACAGTCCGAGCTTGGTCGACAGCGCGATGGCGTCGATGTCGGTCGGCAGCTGGACGATGGTCGAATACGCCCCATCGACGACGCCGACCGTGAAGACGGATGCGTCCACGAGCAGTCCGCCGGCGAAGGTGCGCATGTTGATCGTGCGCTGCCCGTGTTCGGGATCAGCCAGCGTGCCGAGGAAGCCGCTGAGATCGATGCCAACTGCGTCATAGGTGAGGTCGAAGGGCACCGCGTTGACCCCGTTGACGATGCCGGTGACATTGGTGGTCTGGTGGTCGTCGGGCCCGAACCCGATGTGCGCGGTGAGGTCGACCTCGGTCACGCCGAGCGGGAGCGGGAAGTCGACCGCGTACGAACCGTCCGCGTTGGGCGTCACGAACCGCGTGCTGGTGTACGAGCCACCGACCTCGACGAGGTCGATCGCCAGTCGCTCGGTCGACGGCAATCCGCCGCCCGTGACGGTGCCGGCGACCTCGAGCACCGGGGTGGTGAACACCACGTCGAAAGTGCGCTGGTTGGAGCCGTCGACGAGTCCGGTGATCGCCCGCTCCGGATGATCTTCGGGTACGACGCCGAGCCTGGCGATAGCCGTTGCATCGGTCGTCCCGGTCGGCAGATCGACGGTCCAGTCGAACGAGTCGTCGGCTGGATCGAGCACGATGCTGCTGACGGCACGCACGGGGCCGTTGGGGCTGTCGGCGAGTACCTCGAAGACGACCGAGTTCGGCGCTTGGTCGCCCGCCGTAACGGTGCCGCTGAGCTCGAGCACCGGCGCGTCGACGACCGCGTCGAACGTCGCCGTGACCTGACTGGCACCGTCGGGCACCAGGACCGCAGCGGTGACCGGCAGGTTCGATGGGCTGCCGACACGAGTCGAGAGTTCGATCGAGACGACGTCGGTGGCGATGGGCACCTCCAGGGCGTAGGCACCAGCGGCATCGGGCGCGGCCAAAACGGGGAACGACACCGCAGAGCCATCACCGCGCACGCCGCGCACCGAGATCACCTGACTGGTTGGCACGTCGCCGTTGTACAGGATCGTGCCCGAGAGATCGAGCACCAGCGGCTCGTACGTCGGGTCGAACGTGCGCGGGTTGACGCCGGGGACGAGGTCGTCGAAGACGACTGTGGGGAAGGGGTCGCCCGGCGGGCCGTACGCCCACTGCACCGTCGTTTTGGTTTGGGTCAGCGGGACGGCGATGGTCAGCGCATACGTGCCGTCGCCCGCCGGGGCGACGAGCGCCGTTTGGGCGGTGACCGGCGTACCCGTGTCATCGACGCCGGTCACGCCGAACGCCGTGTTCTGCACGAACGGGGCACCAAGCGCCGTGACGGTGCCCGTGAGTTCCAACACCTTGGCGTTGGCTTCCGGCACGGCGATGTCGCCAACGTCGCTTGTCATTTGCGAATTCACGCCGGTGCGCGCCGTAAACGACGTGGACGCATCGATCGACTCGCCACCACCTGCAGGCGTGACGGTGATATCGACGTCGAGCGGGAACGTCGCCGCTCCCCCGCCGAGCTCGTCGAGCGCAGGCCGCATCGTGCAGGAGAATCGGCCGTTGACGTCGGTGACCGCAGTGCATCCCTCGAGCCCGACGGCGTCGGCCGTCACGTCGACATGGGCGACGGGCACGTTCGATGTGTCGGTGATCACGCGCCCGACAACGGCGTACTGGCAGCCGATCGGCAACGGGTCGAGCCCGAGCGCGAGCTCGATGGCGAAGATGTCGATCGCCCGATCCGATCCAACGCCAGAGTCGTCGCACAGCGACCCCGCGCCGAGGAGCAGCGCTTCGGCCTGCTGGCGGTACGGCTCGAGCAGCGCGGTGTCGGGCCGGGGTGGGCTCGGCTGGTCGAACGCGTCCGACGGTTGCCGCAGCGGAGTACGGGCGGGATCGGTGATCCGCCACGACTCGGCGACGTCGTACACCGGCTGGCCATGCAGCTGGGCTGTCGCTTCGGGAATCACGGTCCACTCGGCGACCGGGCGTTCGGGATCGCGGATCACAATGTCGTTGGTGGCGAACCCGTCGGCGATGCCGAGTAATCCCCCGTACGTGCCGTCGGCTGGGACGGTCACGTCGAGGAGGATGTGCGCACCGAGGGTTGCGCGGAGATCGAGGTCGGCGCCGAGGACCCGATAGGCCGCTACCGACGTGCGGCTGAGCGTGCTGTCGGCACCGAGCGGGATCGACGCGCCGACGGCGAGGTCGACCAGATCGCCGTCGAGATACACCTCGCCGGTCAGTCCGTACATCTCGACCACGCGGTCGTCGATCTCGACGCCGACGCCGCGGATCGACGAGGCGACGAACGGAGACGCCTCGCGGGTCAGTTCGTGGCGAGCCACGACGCGCGGGCCGTCACCGCCGTCGAGTGGCGCCGAGTAGATGTAGTCGCCGAGGGTCTGGCTGTCGTAGTCGGCGCCGTCAAAGGTGACGATGTGCGGGTCGCCCCAGCCCCGACCGGTGGCGCTCCCCGGTCCGCCCGGTGGACTTCCCGGCGGCGGTGGAGGCGGGCAGGGCAGTGGTTTGGGTGGCGTGCCTGGCCGGAACGGCAGCACGATGATCACGTTGTCGACGCCCCGGCTCGAGGTCGACACACTCGACACGGCCTCTTCTTCAGGCAGCTCCGTTAAGCCTGGCTCGCCGCAGGGCACCGGGATCGGGTCCTGCGTGCGGGTGTCGATCGTGGCCGCCGACAACACGCTCGGCTGATCGGAGGTCGACTCGCGGCCGCGCAGGAATCCTGGAATCGGTTCGCTCTGATCGGCGACGATGTAGGCCCCCGGTGTCCAGGCATCGTCGAGCTCGCCCTCGGTGGTGAAGCTGATGCTCTCACCAGCGAAAACGCGGTCTTGGTCGATCTCGAAGAAGTCGTCGGAGCAGTTGAGGGTAAGCGTGAGAATCTCGTCGCTCGGACTGTCATCGACGATCAACCGGTACTCGACCGTCTCGACCGTGTCGGCGTCTGGGCCACATGTCAGTCGTACGTCGGCGTTGACCGTGCTGATCTCGTCGGGGTCGTCGGGTTGCGGCGGGAACACGGTGGAGAACTCGGTGATGTCGACCTCGAACCCGTCCGGCAGCGTCTGCCCGTCGTCGAGATCGATCCGCCAGCTGGCGCCGTCGTAGCCGGTCTGTTCGACCTTGACCGACGACGTGGGTTGGCGCTTGCTCAATCCGAGTTCGTCGGGGATCACCTCCAGCGTCTGCGCGCAGGCGATCTGGAATTCTCCGAGATACACCGGGAATCGAGCGATGCCCCCGAGCGCGGACATCGTCGCGACCGCCACAAACGATCGTCCGGAGTCAAGTTCGCTGCACTTCGACTCGTCGATGGTCGCCGACGCAGTCGCTCGAGACCCGCTCGTCGACCACCGGAAGAAGTCAGTTTCGATCAACTGGTCGCTGTCGTCCCGGAACCATGTGTCGACATCTCCGGTGAACTCCGAGCCGAACAGCGGAGCGGGGTCGGGTTCCTTGACGTCGATGTCGACGTCGACGACATCGCCGATCTCGACCTCCTCGGTTGGCTCGTTGAGCACAGTCACCGACGGCGGCCCGGCCGACTGGGCCTGAATGACCGGTCGCGGGAGTTCGACACCGAACGAGAACGTCGGCAGCGTGCCACCAAGGCCTGCCCCTGCGAACACCTTGAGGAAGCCGGCGAAATCAGCGGCGTTCAGACCGAGCGTGCCAATCACTCCGGCAGTGACCTTGCTGGACGACTTCTTGTCGGCCACGACTCGGGCGGCGTTCTCCGTCGACGCCGAGAGCTGCGGGCCGATCGTCGACACCAACGGCGCCACCGTGCCGAGATCCTCGTTGTTGAACAGCTTGCCGAGCCACTCGGCGGTCGGGCCACCCAAACGCACTCCGACAAACGTGCGGAGGACGAGCGACACCGCGCCAGAGATCGTCACCGCCGGACCGAGCCCTTCGAAACCCGAACCCGATGCGGTCCAGCCCGACTCCCAATCGGCGTCGGCCTCGGCCTGCCGCACGAGGTCGATGAGTCCGACACCGGGGACGTACCGGACGCCCTTGCTTCCCGAGGCCGTGGCGGTCGCTTTGGCTTTGTATGTCAGCGTCGATCCGGCAGTTGCGGCACCGGTCGCCCCGGCGACGATGCCCGGCTGCATCACAGCGGTGATCACGGCTCCGAGCGGTGGTGGGATCTTGATGTCGGGGACGTCGAGCTCGTACAGCAGGCAGCTGAAGCCGATGCCCAGACCGGCGCCGAGCGAGGTCGACGCCTCAGCAATCGCGGTCCCCCCGAGGCCGAACTCGAACTCGATCGACTCGAGCGTGCCTCCGGCCACTGCGGCTCGGATGCCCCCGATCACGCGCGGCTTGAAGGTGAACTTCGCTGTCGTCTTCGACGTGGAGTACGCAGGCGTGACGCTGCACGCGTCGCCGAGTCGCTCGCGCAAGCTCGACCGCGAGGTCAGAGAACGGGTGGTGGACGACTCCGTTGCCGCCGGTGCGGCTTCTGTATCGACCACGACATCGCAGTCGGGGTCGTCGACTCCGGAGCACACCGTCTGATCAGGGAAACCGAACGCCCCCACGTCCTGGGCGTCGCCGTAGTCGACGTCGACGTCGAGCGTCGTGAATACCTCCTCGAGGGGGACGATCTCGATCGAGATCAGCGAGAGACCATCGCGCTCAATCGTCGGCAGCCCGACCGGTTCGACGACACGACCCAACACCGACGTCGACCCGCCACCGGCGAGCAGTGCCCCGATCGGTGGCGGCGGACCATCGAGTACATAGGGCACGCGGGCCAGGTCGCCACCGTCGAGCAACGTGCGCGCCTCGAGCTCGGCGGTGGTGAACGGAGCGGTGGTGGACGCATCGGCGCCTTCGGGCGGCGGCAACACGATCTCGTCATCGTTCACGATCCGCACGCCCGACTGCAGCCGGACCGAGTTGACCCAGAACGACACCGACGGCTCGTCGCCGGGAAGGTCGACGGCCATCAGTTCGGCGCCGGCGACCGTTCCGCCCGCAATGCGGTAGCGGCCAGGGCCTTGTGGGGTCACAAGGAAGTCGGCGCCGCTGCGGTTGAGCGTCGTACCAACAGGAACGGGCCGCCCGGACGGACGTCCATCGGTGCCGTAGTGAACGAGCTGCACCGTTTCGCTCTGTCCCGGTCCGGTGAACATCACCGACGACGGTTGCAGGTGCCAACCGGGCTCGTAGAGGTACTCGATCGCCGTACTCGGGTCGGGGTCCGGATCTGGATCGGGATCAGGATCCGGGTCGGGATCTGGTACCGCCATCGACTCGGCGACGTAGCCGACGACGTCCAACACAAAGTCGACATCACGATGCGTGTACACACACACCGTCCCCGCATCGGTCAACTTGGCAATCACCTCATTGGCCACCGCCGGCGCACCCGCCGCAAAGTTCAACGACGACGCCTCCGGACGCTCACCACACGGAAACACCGTCCCAAACCCATTCGACGTCGCCCCCACCGCCGTCGCGTTCAACACCGCCGCCGACACACCAGCCGCCGGCACCCCACCACGACCAGCAATCTGCACCTCAATCACCGACCGCGCCGGCCGACGACCCACCCCATTGAACTCACCATCAATCGTCGACAACCCCGACCGCGTCTCCAACACCCGCGCCGGCACCAACGACACCACACCCGACGAACCCGACACCCGCAACGACGAACCACTCGACGAACCCGCCACACCGGTCGAGCGCTCGCCGACAGCGACCTCGGCCTGCGTCGGCTGGTCGGCAACCGCCGGCGCGGCGACCAACAACCCGACAACCAAGGCACCGACCAGCGCAACCGCAACATGGATGGAGCTGCGGCGGGAACGCCGCAGTGACACACCACTGGGGCGCGAGAGTCGAGCAGGACCGTCCGCGGTGCTCATTGCGGACGAACCTATGACGGGCGCGCTAACAGAACGCCAACAACGCGCTGGCCGTGTTGGCGTTGGCGTTCTGTTAGAGATCGCCAGCTACACCATCCGCGTGGGCCACAATCACCGCATGCGGCGACGGGCACTGATCGCTGCTGCAGCAGCCGCCAGTGGGGCAAGTGTTGTTTTGGGCGCGGGACGCCGCGCGTCAACAGCGACGCTGGAACAGATCGGCCTGGCCCGATCTGAGACGCTGCGCAGTCCCACTCGACTCGATCCACCGGCACCGTCGCGACGCTGGGTGTTTGGCGAGGCTGGCCGATCGGTCGAAGGGCGACCAATCGAGAAGTGGACGAGCCGCGCGCCCGGCACGGAGCGTCGACGTGTGCTCGTGGTGGCCGCAATCCACGGCAACGAACCGATCACCCGCCCGCTCGCCGACGCGATCGGCGCAACACCACTCCCCGACCACGTGTCGATCACGATCTTGCCAACCGCCAACCCCGACGGCTGGGCGCGCAACCAGCGGCGCAACGCCACCGGCGTCGATCTCAACCGCAACTTCCCGTGGCGGTGGTCGCCCTCCGACGGCGGTCCAGGGGCGGCATCGGCTCCCGAAACACAAGCGATGATGCGCACCGTGGTCGACGGTCGATTCGACCTTGCACTGTGGATTCACCAACCCCTGGCATACGTGGCGCCGCTCCCCGGCTGCCCCACCCACTTGGCCGATGCGTGGCTGTCGGAAGTTGGCGACCGTCGTCGGACCGGGCTCGATCAACACGGCGGAGGCGAAACGTGGTGCGCCCGAGTCGCTGGCGTACCGACGATGCTCGTGGAGGTGGCGACATGGACCGCCAACCCGGTGCTGGTCGAGCAACACCGGCGGGGGTTCAGTGCCTGCGTGGCCGCGCTCGGTTGAGCGATGGCGTGAACACTGGGAATGAACATCGAAGTGAACGTGTGATGCACGGAGGGTGAATCCGCAACGCTCTCAGTGACCAACAGAACGCCAACAGTGCGAAAACCTCACGCCAACAACGAATGTCCCGTGAACTGCCGCAATGTCACATCGGTGGGTGTGAGCGGATCCCCAGTCATCGCTGTTATCGACCCCGCCGAGTGGCCCGATCCCGACGTATCGGTGCTCGGCACGGCCCGCGTCCACGGCGCTCCGGTCACCGCGGGCCAACGGGCGCTCGTCGCCGCGCTGGTGCTGCACCGGCACGACGGCGCCTCGACCGACACGTTGATCGACGCGATCTGGCCACACGGTGCACCGAACTCGGCGCGGGCGTCGGTGCAGAATCAGGTCGCCCGGTTGCGCCGAGTGCTGGGTGCCGGCTCGATCGTCTACGCCGATGGCCGATACCGGCTGGCCGGGACCACCGACGTTGATCGAATGGAGCATGCGGTCGAGCAACTCAGCCAACCCGGTGGGGCCGCATCGACGCCGGTGATCGCTGCTGCCCTCGACTTGTGGCGGGGCGTCGCCTTCGAGGATCTCCCCGACGATCACCACGCCCAGGTTGCCCGCGTCGCGCTCGAACAGCAGCGATCCGCCTTGGTCGAGCGGCTCGCAGCAGAGTGGCTGCGAGCCGGTCGCACCGCCGACACCACGACACTCTTGCGGGTGCGCACCGCCGAAGCGCCATTCCACGAGCGGGCGTGGGAACTCCTGATCACCGCCCTCTACGAGTGCGATCGGCGAACCGAGGCGCTGGCGACGTACATGGAATTCGAGACGCTGCTCGCCGAACGCCTCGGCACGACCCCGTCGCAGCGAGTCAGGGCGCTGCGTTCGACGATCGCCGACGAACGTCCGCTGTCGACCTGCGCCGAGGCACCCATGGCGCACCTCGCACGCCAACTCGCATAGGCAACCGTGCTGTAACGGTGGTGGGCGACACCCCCGAAACGCCCCCCCCGGGGGCCCCCCCCGGGGGGGGGGACACCACCCGAACGCCCCCCGCCCCCCCGGGGGGGGGGGGCGGGGGGGCG
>JBCBSO010000062.1:0-11465 GCA_039819205.1 Actinomycetota bacterium | reverse complement strand
GCGTCGAAGCCGCATACGGATACGTGCGGGATCTCGTTGCCGGTGGCGGCACCATCTTGTTCGTCGGCACGAAAAAGCAGGCCCAAGACCCGGTGCGCAGCTACGCCGAGAAGTGCGGCATGCCCTACGTCAACGAACGCTGGCTCGGCGGCATGCTGACGAACTTCGAAACGATCAGCAAGCGTGTCGGAAAGATGCTCGAATACGAGCGGATGCAGGCGTCCGGCGAGTTCGACGTGATGATCAAGAAGGAAGCGCTGCTGCTCGAGCGAGAGCTCACCAAGTTGCAACGCAACCTCGGCGGACTGCGCAGTTTGAACTCCACGCCCGACGCGATCTTCGTGCTCGACACCAAGAAGGAGCACATCGCCGTCACCGAGGCCAACAAGCTCGGCATCCCGGTCATCGCCGTCGTCGACACCAACGTCGATCCCGAGCTGGTGCAGTATCCGATTCCGGGCAACGACGACGCCATTCGCTCGAACAGCCTGTTCGCTCGCGTGGTTGCCGACGCCGTTGAAGAGGGTCGGTTCGTCGCCAGCCAGCGCACCCCGGCCGCACCGCAGGTCGAGCGCAGTCCAGAAGAGGTCGCCGAGTTCGAGGCGGCCCAAGCGGCTGCCCGTGCGGTCGCCGCACAACAACAGGCCGACCGCGACGCCCGCTTGGCAGCCGCCCAACAGCCCGTGGTTGAGGCGGCCACCGAAGACGCGGCCCGTCTCGCCGCCGAAACGGGCGCGCCGGCCGAGGCCGTGCAGGCCGTCGCCGACGAGACCGCCGCCGATGTCGTCGAGCAGGTCGTCGAGAACGCCGCCGACGGAACGACCGACCAGAGTCAGGAGCACTGATCACCGATGGCATTCACCGCCAAAGACGTCAAAGCGCTGCGCGAAGCGACCGGCGCCGGCATGCTCGACTGCAAGAAGGCACTCGAAGAGACCGATGGTGATCTCGAAGCGGCCAAGCAGTTCTTGCGCGAGAAGGGTCTGGCAGCGAGCGCCAAGCGCGCCGATCGCGACGCCGACCAAGGTGTGGTGGCGCTCGTCGTCGACGGCCAGGTTGGCGCGCTCGTCGAGCTGAAGAGCGAGACCGACTTCGTCGCCGGCTCGGATCAGTTCAAAGACGAGGCACAGGTACTGGCCGAGCTGGTCGCCGCCAACGGTGTCGATGCCGTGGCCGAGCGCGCCGCCCAGCTCGACGAGCTGAAGGTGACCCTCAAGGAGAACATCAGCGTCGGCGAGGTCGCCCGGATCGAAGCGGCCGATGGCAATGTGCTCGGCACCTATCAGCACATGCAGGGTGGGCGCGGGGTGAACGGCGTGCTCGTCGAGGTGGCCGGCGGATCGCCCGAGTTGGCGCACGACGTTGCGGTACACATCGCCTTCGCTCGTCCCAAGTATCTGTCGCGCGACGACGTTCCCGAGGATGTGGTTGCCGCCGAGCGGGCCACCCTCGAAACGATCACGCGCAACGAAGGCAAACCCGAGCAGGCGCTGCCGAAGATCGTCGAGGGCCGCCTCAACGGCTTCTACAAAGACGTTGCGCTGCTCGACCAGCCATACGCCAAAGACGACAAACAGTCGGTGTCGCAATTCATCGGCGGCGCCACGATCGTCGCCTTCGCTCAAGCCGAGATCGGCTGAACGGTGGGGGGCGAGTCGACACGGGGGACCGAGTCGACACGATGGAAGCGGATCGTCTTCAAGCCCTCCGGCGAGGCGCTCGCCGGCGCATCGGGCTCCGGGCTCGACGGCCCCACGCTGGAGTCGACCGCTAGGGAGATCATCGATCTGCGCCAGAACCTCGATGTCGATGTCGCGGTGGTGGTCGGCGGCGGCAACTTCTGGCGCGGCCGCACCGGATCGTTGGGCGGCATGGATGCCACGCAGTCCGACCACATCGGAATGCTCGGCACGGTGATGAACGCGCTGGCATTGCAAGACGCACTGGAACGGCTCGGTCAAGACACCCGGGTGCAGTCGGCGATCGAGATGCCCCGCATCTGTGAGGCGTACATCCGCCGTCGGGCGGTGCGTCATCTGGAGAAGGGCCGTGTCGTGATTTTCGCCGCAGGTACCGGGAATCCCTTCTTCACCACCGACACCGCGGCGGCGTTGCGGGCGGCTGAAATTGAAGCTGACGTGGTCATCAAAGGGACTCACTCGGGCGTCGACGGGGTGTACACCGCCGACCCGCGCTCCGACGCCAGCGCCACGAAGTACGACGAGGTCAGTTACCTCGAAGTGATGACCAAGAACCTCAAGGTGATGGACGCGACGGCCATTGCCTTCTGCCGCGACAACGGCATTCCCATCGTGGTGTTCGACATGTCGAAGCCCAACTCGCTGCGCAACATCTTGCTCGGCTCGAGTGAGGGCACGATCGTCCGTGACGTCTGATCGGCACGTCTGATCGGGACGTCTGATCGGGCGGTGTGACACGGCGCGAGACGCGGTCGTGAACAGCGGGTGTTCCCTGGTCATGGCCCTGATAGGTACGCTTGCGCCGTGATCGACGAGACGTTGCTCGACGCGATGGACAAGATGGACCGCGCAGTCGAGCACACCCAGGGCCAGTTCGGGACCGTGCGCACCGGACGCGCCACGCCGTCGTTGGTCGAACGCCTCTCGGTCGACTACTACGGCGCCCCGGTGCCGCTGCAGCAGATCGCGTCGATCTCGGTACCCGAGGCGCGGCAGTTATTGATCAAGCCGCACGACCGGAACTCGCTCGAAGCCGTCGAGAAGGCGATACGCGACAGCGACCTCGGCGTGGCGCCGAACAACGACGGGGTGTCGATCCGCTTGTCGCTGCCGCAGCTCACCGAGGAGCGCCGCAAGGAGTACGTGAAAGTGGTCAAGAACATGGCCGAGGACGGACGCATCGCCGTACGTGCGGCGCGCCGCGATGCACGCAAGACGCTGGAGACCGCCGAGAAAGATGGCGACATCTCCGCTGACGAACTCGAGCGAGCCGAAAAGGAACTCGAGCGCGTCACCCACGACCATGTCGAGCGAATCGACGGTGCGCTCGGTAACAAGGAGCAGGAGCTGCTCGAAGTATGAGTGACGACATTTGGCGTAACGACGACGACGGTCCCGACGGTCGCGCTCCGGGGCGCCGTGAGCGGGAGATGGACGACTTCGACGACGACGAGTTCGGCGGGCCGTTGTTCGGCGAAACCGCCGAGCAACCGGTCACGTCGGGCGACGAGCCGATGCGGCTCGGCGACGACAGCGGGCCGCTGCCCGACTGGACGGCGCCAGCCACCGGCGAAGTGCCCAAGATCGAAGCGACCGAGCGCACGGCGGGTGCAGACGACGGCGAGGACATCGACGTATGGTCGTCGTTCACCGGCGAGGTACCGACCGACACCACCGGCGAACTCACATGGGATGACGGCACCGACGGCGATGGCGACGCCGACGCCGACCCGGCGCTTGCAGGCGCGGGCGGCGACGAGCCGGATGCACGCCTCGACGACGCTGCCGCAGCGCAAGCGACCACCGCTCACGACGCAATTACCGAACCGCAACGCGAGCCGGCACGGATCACCATCGGCACCGACCCCTCTGGCATGCCGCGCCGTCCCGATCCGCGACGCCGCGGCGCGACTCCGCAACGCCCGCCCGGATCCGCCGGTGGTGCGCCATCGCCCGACGGACGCAATCTCCCGGTCGCCGTGGCGACGGGGTTGTTGCTCGCGGCGGTGTTCTTGGCGCTCACCATGTGGCGACCAGCCGGTGCGGTCGCATTCGTTACCGTGGCGCTCGGTCTCGCATCGTTCGAGTACTTCGCCAAGGTGACCGAGAAGGGTTACCGGCCCGCTGTTGCCGCCGGAGTCGCCGCATGTGTCGCTGCGCCACTCGCGGCGTATTGGGTGGGTGACGAAGCGCTCCCCTTGGTGATCGCCTTTGCCTTCATCGCTGCGGCGCTCAGCTTCATCGCTGCCGACTCGATCGAGACCGGACCGATGCCGAACATGGCGATCACCATGCTCGGGGTGGTGTGGATCGGCCTGATGGGTGCGTTCGCGGCGCTGATCCTGCGCTGGTCGACGTTCGGCGACGGTACGCCGTGGGGTACCGACACGCTGGTGTTGCTGGCCATCGGCGTCGTGGCCAACGATGTCGGCGCCTACTTCGTCGGCACCGCCTTCGGGCGCACGCCGCTGCGTGGTTGGATCAGCCCGAACAAGTCACTCGAAGGGCTGCTCGGCGGCACGATCCTGACGCTGGTGATCTTCCTCGTGATCGGTATTCAGGACCTCAGCGACACCTGGGGTACCAGCAACCTGCTGTGGTTCGCCATCGTCATCTCGGCGCTGGCGCCGCTGGGCGATCTCACCGAGAGCATGTTCAAACGCAACCTCGACGTCAAAGACTTCGGGGCGATCATCCGCGGCCATGGCGGCGTGCTCGACCGCTTCGACGGATTCCTGTTCGCGCTGCCCGGGGCGTACTACTTGATGCTCGTGCTCGAGCCCTGGGCGGGCTGAGCACGCATTCGATGGCGCCCGTACGTGTCGCCATCGCCGGCTCGACCGGCTCGATCGGCACGCAAACGCTCGACGTGATCAATGCCGAGAACCAGCGCGCACCCGGAACCTACGACGTCGTCGCATTGGCCGTCGGCCGGTCGATCGACGCGCTGATCGAGCAGGTACGCGAGCATCGGCCCGACGTGGTCGTGGTGACCGACGGCGACGCACGCACGACCGCCGCTGCGCGTCTCTCAGCGGCCGGCTTCGACCAGGAAATCGAATCGTCGCTGACCGTTGTGGTCGATCCCGCCGACGTGGTCGTCAACGCGGTCGTCGGATTCGCTGGGCTCGATGTGACCGTCGAGACACTTCGTGCCGGCAAGCGCTTGGCGCTCGCCAACAAAGAGAGCCTGATCGCCGCGGGACCGGTCGTGCAGCCCCTGCGTGCCACGCCCGGTGCCGAACTCGTGCCGATCGACAGTGAACACAGTGCGCTGCATCAGTGCTTGCGTTCGTCGGTGCACGCAGATCGCGAGGTCGCCCGGCTCTTACTCACCGCAAGCGGCGGCCCGTTCCGTGGACGTTCGGCAGTGTCGCTCGCCGAGATCACGGTCGACCAGGCGCTGGCTCATCCCACGTGGTCGATGGGGCCGAAGATCACGATCGATTCGAGCACCCTGATGAACAAGGGCCTCGAAGTCATCGAGGCGCACGAGCTCTTCGGCGTCGATTACGACCACATCGACGTGGTCGTCCACCCGCAGTCGATCGTGCACTCGATGGTCGAGTACGTCGACGGCTCGACGATCGCCCAGCTCAGCGAGCCCGACATGCGGTTGCCGATCGGGTATGCGCTGGGGTATCCGGAGCGCATCGCCAGCCCGTTCGGGGCGCTCGATTGGGGCCAGCTGGGCCGCCTCGACTTCGAGCCACCAGACCGGGCGACGTTCCGCTGCCTCGACTTGGCCTTCGAGGCGGGTCGAGATGGCGGCACCACCCCCGCCGTGCTGAGTGCCGCCAACGAGGTCGCCGTTGACGCATTCCTTTCCGGAAACTTGCGATGGAATCAGATCCCTGACGTGTGCGTTGGGGTGATGGAACGCCATGATGGAGGGGTGCCCACCTCGATCGACGATGTCATCGCTGCTGACGGCGATGCCAGGCGACTTGCGGCCACACTGATACCGACTCGATAACCACCGTCTCGATAACCACCATGACCGACCAGCTCACCCCTCCCGACGAGCAGCTCCCGCCGCCGTCGCTCGACGAGGTGAGCAGCACGCGCCTCGACCGCATGAAGAGTGAGGTCATGGCGGGCGGCGCGGTGTCGGAGCACTCCGAAGACGAGACCGTCGGCGGTTGGCGTGGGTGGCTGTCGATGGGCGCCATCGTGGCGTTGTTCGCCTGGCTGGCGTTCGTCAACATCTGGATCTTCGTGTTCGTCGTCGGTGTCGTGCTGTCGATCTTCCTCCACGAACTCGGCCACTTCCTCACCGCCAAGTGGACCGGCATGAAGGTCACGCAGTTCTTCTTGTTCTTCGGGCCCCGACTGTGGAGTTTCCGCCGGGGCGAGACCGAGTACGGCGTGCGTGCCTTGCCCCTCGGTGCGTTTGTCCGCATCGTCGGCATGAATCGTATGGACGAGGTCGAGCCCGCCGACGAGGGTCGCACGTACCGCCAGCAGAGTTACCCCAAGCGCATGCTCGTGATCTCCGCCGGCTCGATCATGCACATGATCATCGCCGTGGTGCTGTTGTTCGGCGTGTATGTCACCCAAGGCGAGATCACCTCGGCCGACGAGCCGCGGGTGATCGTCGGTACCGCATCCGAAGAGCTCCCCGCGTGGGCGGCAGGCATTCGCGACGGCGACGAGATCGTGTCGGTCGGCGGCATCGCCGTCACCTCATCGACCGAACTCGGTGAGGCCGTTCGCTCGTTCGAACCAGGGGCGGAGGTGCCGATCGTTGTCGTGCGCGGCGATGAACAGCTCACGATCGACGTCGGTCTCGGTGCGAACGCCAGCGTGCCCGAAGACGACCCGCGGTTCGGTACGGCACTGCTCGGCGTGTCGTCGTATAGCCCGCCGATGTACGAACAACACGGCGTGGGCGCCGCAGCGGTCAACTCGGTGACCGACATCGTGCCGGTGTCGTGGGAGTCCACCAAGGGCATCGTGCGGGTGCTCAACCCGGTGAACATCGTTGGTCACCTGACCGGGTCGACCGACGATCTCGAGAGCCGCCCGACCACCCTGTACGGCGTGGCTACGGTGTCCGACGACGTCGGTGAGTCTGCCGGTTTGGCCGGCGTGATCTACCTCCTCGCCGTGCTCAACGTGTTCGTCGGAGTGTTCAACATGGCCCCGCTGCTGCCGCTCGACGGTGGGCACGCAGCGATCGCCACCTACGAGCGGTACAAGGAATGGCGTCGCGGGGGCCGACAGCGCTACTTCGCCGACGTCGAGCGATTGATGCCGTTCGCAATGGGTGTGATCATGGTGCTGGCGTTGTTGATGTTCACCGGTCTCTACCTCGACATCACCCAACCGATCGGGTAGACCCGCGCCCATGGAGGTTTCTAGCTCGCTCGTCGAGCGTCGGCCGACGCGCCAGATCAGCGTTGGCAACGTGCCGGTCGGCGGAGATACGCCGATCACGGTGCAGTCGATGACGATCACCAAGACCGCCGACGTCGAGGGCACGCTGCAGCAGATCTACGCGCTTGCAGCCGCAGGAGCCGACATCGTGCGGTGCACGTGCAATGAGACGGAGGCGGCTGAGGGATTGGCGCAAATCGTCCCCCGCTCGCCCGTGCCGATCATCGCCGACATCCATCATCAGTACAAGATGGCCCTGGCGGCGATCGAGGCCGGCGTCGACGGGTTGCGCCTCAACCCCGGCAACATCAAACGTCCCGAGCACATCAAGGCAGTCGCCAGCGAGTGCCGCGATCGCTCGATTCCCATTCGCATCGGGGTCAACGCCGGCTCGCTCGACTCTCGGCTGTACGACAAGTACGGCGGGGCGACACCCGAGGCGATGGTCGAGTCGGCGCAGATGGAGATGGCCTACTTCGAAGAGGTCGACTTCGATCTGATCAAGATCTCGGTGAAGGCGTCGAGCGTGCCCTTGATGGTCGAGGCGTACCGCCAGCTCTCGGTGGTCACCGATCATCCGCTGCATCTCGGCGTGACCGAAGCCGGCCCGCCGCCAGAAGGCCTCATCAAGGCCACGGCGGGTATCGCCACGCTGCTCATGGAGGGCATCGGCGACACGATTCGGTACTCGCTCACGGCCGACCCTGTCGAGGAGGCGCGCGCCGGTCGTCAGCTGCTCGAATCGCTCGGCCTGCGCGAACGAACCGGTGTCGATCTGATCGCATGCCCCTCGTGTGGTCGCGCCGAGGTCGATGTGATCGACGTGGCGCAGCGGGCCCGCGATGCGTTCGCCGACCGCGAGATCCCGCTACAGATCGCCGTGATGGGCTGCGTGGTCAATGGGCCTGGCGAAGCGCGCGACGCCGACTTGGGGATCGCCGCGGGCAACAAGCGTGGCCACCTGTTCATCAAGGGGCGCAACGTTGCCGTCGTTCCGGAAGATGAGATGGTCGATCAGCTCGTCGAGTGGGCGGAGTTCATCGACGAACACGGCATCGATGCGGCCCTTGACCGTGTCGATCTCGACAAGGCCGCTCGTGAGGCCGAGAAGGACCGCGCGGCGTTGCTCGACGAACAAGGTGCCGACGCCAATCACGCCACCGAGAAGATCGTCGAAATCCGCCGCACTACCAGTTGACGGTGTGACGGTGGTGTCAGACACCAAGTAACGGGCAAGCCGTCACATGGTGTCTGACACCAGCGTCACACGACGACGTACGACGTGGCGTCTCGGCGATACTCGCTGCCGTGTGGGAGGTACCAGGTGGTGCCATCGAGGCAGATGGCGATCTCCCGGCCCGCCGACGCGTGGGCGGTGTTTGCCTCGATACGGGTCAGCGTTACGCCTACCTCGGGGAGGGGATAGCGCCCTGCTGCGGCCGCGTCGAGCATCACGGGCTCGGCAAGAGGGGAGCGGTCCACGATATGCAGCAGCTCGTCGACATCGACGTGTTTCACGGTGAGCCCGCCACGCACGACGTTGTCGCTGGCACCCATCAGTTCCACGCCCGCACCTCGCAGGTAGGCGTGCAGGTTGCCGGCGGTGAGGTGGATCGCCTGTCCGGGTTCGAGGTGCACGTGGTTGAGCAACAGCGTCACGGCAATGCTCACCTGACCGGGGTACATCTCGTTGAGTTTTCGCGCCCACACCGCCTCGACGCGGTCGCTGCCGTCGCAGGCGGCGATGGTCGACGTTGGATCGAACCGACCGCGGTACAGCGCGTCGAGCGTGCCCCCGAGGCCATCGTTGCGGACGGCTGCAGCGAGATCGCTCGCCCCGAGGTCGTCAAGTAGATCGAGCGTGGCGTCGACCGGACGGAGCCCGCACAGCGCCTCGAACGGGGTGAGCGCACACAGCAGCTCTGGTTTGGCTCGATCGTCGGGGTAGATCCCGCGCCCGAATCCGTCGATCGCCTGGGCGGTGGTCGGGTGGGCCTGCATCGACAGCGGCTCGGCGGCGGCCAGCACCTTGAGGAGGTACGGCAGCTCGCCGATCTCGTCGACCAGCGGCCGGCCGTCGAGCTGAGTCGGTCCGCTCGGGTGCGTGCCGAGCCACAGCTCGGCCCAGGGCTCGCCCGTCGGCGCGACGTGCAGGAACTCGGGGATGAATGTGGGGTCGCCCCAGGCATAGTGCTGGACGAACCCGTTCAGGGGGAGTGGGGCGACGGCGGCCGGCATCGACGGAGTGATCGAGCGTTAGAGGACGACCACGCTGCGGAGCACGTCGCCGTGATGCATCTTTTCGAACGCCGCCTCGACATCGCCGAGCTCGATCGTTTCGCTGACGAACCGGTCGAGGTCGAGACGGCCCTGCAGATATAGGTCGATGAGCATCGGAAAGTCGCGCTCGGGGAGACAGTCGCCGTACCACGACGACTTCAGCGCTCCGCCGCGCCCGAACACCTCGATGAACGGCAGCTCGATGGTCATGTCGGGCGTCGGCACCCCGACCAGCACGACCGTGCCGGCGAGGTCGCGAGCCTCAAAGGCCTGCCGGTACACCGCCGGGTTGCCCACCGCCTCGACACACACGTCGGCACCGAACCCTTCGGTCACCGATTGGATGTACTCGACCGGATCGGTGGTCGATGAATTGCAGGTGTGGGTTGCGCCCAGTTCCTTGGCCCATTGGAGCTTCTGATCATCGATGTCGACCGCGACGATCGTCGAGGCCCCTGCCAGGAGGGCTCCGGCGATCGATGCGTTGCCGACCCCGCCACAACCGAACACGGCAACCGATTGCCCGCGACGGACACCAGCGGTGTTCAACACGGCGCCGAGTCCGGCCATCACGCCACAGCCCAACAAACCCGCCGCCTCAGGCGGCGCGGCCGGGTCGACCTTGGTGCACTGGCCGGCGGCGACGAGTGTTTTGTCGCAGAAGGCACCGATCCCGAGAGCCGGGCTGAGCTCGGTGCCATCGGTGAGAGTCATCTTCTGTGTGGCGTTGTGCGTGGAGAAGCAATAGTGCGGCTCGCCGCGCTTGCAGGCACGGCAGCTCCCGCAGACCGCGCGCCAGTTGAGCACCACGTAGTCGCCCGGGGCCACGTCGGTGACATCGGGTCCGACCGCTTCGACGACACCGGCGGCCTCGTGGCCCAGCAGGAACGGAAACTCGTCGT
This sequence comes from Actinomycetota bacterium, assembly GCA_039819205.1. GTDB lineage: Bacteria > Actinomycetota > Acidimicrobiia > Acidimicrobiales > Ilumatobacteraceae > JABSQH01. The sequence continues at coordinate 1,204 of JBCBSO010000062.1, read as the reverse complement.
TGATGCCGCCTTCGCGGTAGTGCAGGTCGGTATGGCATACGCCGCACGCCTGTATCTGTACCACTGCTTCGCCGGCCCCCGGATCGGGCACGACGATCGTCTCCATCGTGACCGGCTCACCTTTGGCGCGTGCGATGATGCCTCTGACTTCCTGGCTCATCGCGCCGACCGTAGCGCAGGGAACTCCAGTGCCAGTCCGGACGTCCAAGGAGCATGCGCGTGACGCCGTTCAGAGTTCGATCGATGCTTGGGCTCGCCGTCGTCGGCGCGCTCGTCCTGGCGGCGTGCGGCGACGACGACGGTGCGTCGGCGACACTTCCGCCGGTGACCGATTCGACCACACCTGATTCGACGGTCCCGGACACCTCGCCGACTGGCGGGTTCACGTACCCAACGGGAGCCGATGAGGTCGTCGTCGAGTATTCGGAGGTGGGTGGCTTCACCACGCAGGCGTTCGCCTTCCAGAGTCCGCCGAACGTGTTGATCTCCGGCGACGGACTGGTGTACGGCGGCGGCGCGACTATTGCCGTGTTCCCCGGGCCCCTCGTGCCACCGGTGTTCGTACGGACGATCACCGCCGAGGGCATCGAGTCTGTGCTTGCTGCCGCAGAACAGGCCGGCTTGCTCGCCGACGTGGAGTACGACAGTGAGGCGACCGAGTTCGTTGCGGATGCGTCGACGGCGGTGCTCACGATCGCGGCGAACGGCGAGCTTTGGATCCACGAGGCCTATGCGCTGGGCGTCGGCGGCGGACCCGACGGCAGTGGCGACACACCTGAGCGTGTTGCGCTGCAAGAGTTCCTCCTCCAACTGGGCGATCTCGCGGCGCTCGTTGGCGCCGACCAGCTCGGCGAGGAACGACCGTTCGAACCGGCTGACTACCTGATCCTCGCCGTGCCGTTCGACGAGTCGGTCAGCCCAGGTCTGGAGGGACAGGACCCGACGATCGTCGAGTGGCCAGCGGACGCTTCGGTACGCCTCGCCGACGCGGGCGAGTGTGCCGAGATCTCCGCCGCCGAGGTGGGCGAGCTGCTCAGCCAGGCCGATCAACTGACGTTCTTCGATGACGAAGGTGTGGTTTACGAGGTGATCCCCAAGCCGGTGCTCCCGGGTGTGGCGTGCTCCTGATCCCCGCCGGTACTGCGTGCGACATAGAAACGCTGTTTCCGATCGATCCTTCGGTCGAGTTCAGGTGGAGCACAGG
>JBCBSO010000061.1:0-11561 GCA_039819205.1 Actinomycetota bacterium | reverse complement strand
GCATGGTGTTGGCCAAGAGCGATGTGGAGATCGGCCGTCGGTATGCCGACGTACTGGTGCACGACGACGAGTTGCGCACGCGCACGTTTCAGCGCATCGCTGACGAACACGCACGAACGTTGGAGTGGCATCGTCGGATCACCGGGCTCGACGAGCCGATCGCCGACAACCCGCTGCTTGCCCGTTCGTTGCGCAACCGGTACCCGTACCTCGATCCGTTGCACACGCTGCAGGTCGATCTGCTGGCCAGGTTCCGCGGTGGCGACGACGATCCGCTGGTGGGTCGAGGTCTCGAACTCACGATGAACGCGATCGCCACCGGCCTGCGCAACTCCGGATAGCCCACCGGGCGCCAACTGACCAGTTCTGCGACCAACCAACTCGACCGCGTTCGTCCTACGATCGCGGTCGTGGGAGTCTCACGACGGGCACAGATCATCCGCAACTCGATGGGGGCCGCGCTGATCTCCGATGACGACGTGCCGATCGCAGAACGACGAGAACGCATGGACCGCCTCGGCTCGCTGCCGCGGCCACGCCGAATGACCTATGAGGACCGCACTCTCCCAGGACCGGCGGGCCCGATCCCGGCCATCGTGGCGTCGCCCGCCACCGAGCCGCCCGAGCGCGACATCCTCTACCTCCACGGGGGCGGGTATGTCCTCGGGTCGCCACGCAGCCACACCGGGCTCGCGGCCCGCCTGGCACGGCGTGCTGCGGCGCGCATCACCGTGATCGACTACCGGCTGGCCCCGGAACACCCCTACCCCGCAGCGATCGACGATTGTGTGGCTGCGTACCGTGCGCTGCTCGGCGAGGGCGTCGAGCCCGACCGGCTGATCGTGGCGGGCGACTCCGCAGGTGGCGGGGCTGCGCTCTGCACGCTCGTTCGGCTCCGCGACGAGGGCGACCCGCTTCCGGCGGGCGCCTATCTGCTGTCGCCGTGGACCGATCTCAGCGCGTCGGGTGAGACCGTCACCACGAAAGCGGAGATCGACCCGATGTTGCGCGCCCACCTGATCCAAGAGATGGCGCGGCTCTACGCCGGTGAGGTGCGTCTCGACGATCCCGGTGTATCGCCGTTGTTCGCCGATCTTGCCGGGTTACCGCCGATGCTGATCCAGACGGGCGAGGACGAGGTGCTGCTGTCAGACTCGACCCGTCTCGCCGATCGATCCCGCGACGCCGGCGTCGATGCCCGCCTCGACGTGCGAGCCGGCATGTGGCACGTCTATCAGGCGCTGGCCGGATTGATGCCCGAAGCCGACGAAGCGCTCGTTCGGGCGGCCGTGTTCATCCGCCAGGTCGCGCCAGCGATCGATCCGGTCGCGGTGTAGACCGCACCCACAGCGCCCACCGATCGATGGCCATCACCCACCCCAACCTCGGCTGCTATCTGCTGGCCGGCGGGGCGCAGGATCCACGAGCGCTCCTCGATGAGGTGCGCGACGCCGATCGCCTCGGCTTGTCGACGGCGTTCATCTCCGAACGGTTCAACGTGAAGGAAGCGGCGTCGCTCACCGGTGCCGCCGTTGCCGCTTCGTCGCAGGTGACCATCGCCACGGCCGCCACCAATCACAACACTCGCCACCCGATCGTCACGGCGTCGTGGGCGCTCACCCTGCAGAAGTTGAGCGCGGGACGCTTCATGCTCGGCTTGGGACGTGGGGTTCCGGTGCTGTTTAACGCATTCGGTATCCCCGCAATCACGACGGCCGAGCTCGACGACATCGCTCACCTAATGCGCCGGCTGTGGCGCGGCGAGGTGGTGATCGGCCACGACGGACCAGCCGGTTCGTGGCCGGTGTTGGCCCTCGATCCCGAGATTCGCGAAGAGATCCCGCTTGCGTTGGTCGCCTTCGGCCCGAACTCACTAGAACTCGGAGGCCGAGTGTTCGACCACGTGATTCTGCACACGTTCTTCACCGACGAGACGCTGCAGCGGTGTGTGCGCACCGTGAAGCAGGCAGCCGAGCGGGCAGGCCGCGATCCCGACGATGTCGTGGTGTGGTCGTGTTACGCCACCATCGGCGACCACCTTCCCGAGGGGGTTCGACTTCAGCGCACGGTCGGCCGTTTGGCGTCGTACCTCCAGGGTTATGGCGACCTGCTGGTGGCGACGAACGACTGGGACCCGGCCGCGCTTGCCCGATTTCGTACCGATGAGTGGGTTGCGGGCTATCGCCGGGCGATCGACACCCACGCAACGACCGCCGAACTCGAACATGTGGCCACGCTGTTACCCGACGAGTGGCTGTCGCCTGCGGCGACGGGGTCGCCGGCCCAGTGTGCGACAGCCATCGAGCGCCAGATGGCACTCGGCGCCGATCGGGTGATCATGCACGGCGCATCGCCCCTCGAGCTCGAACCGGTCATCCAGCACCTCGCGTAGGTTCGGGCCCGCTCGTGGCGACGCAGGCACCGCCGCCATCGTCCGGTGTCATTCAGACCTCAAGGCGAGGTCAAGCCATGCCGAAGATGTCACGGAGCGTGAACTTCCGCTATGGCCAACTCGAACTTCTCGTTTGATCCGCTGCCGAGTTTCGATCGGACCGACACCGCAGCCCAACGCGTCGTATTGGCCCCCGGACTATTGCGCTCGGCGGTGGATCGTGACCTCCAGCGACAGCGCGCACGGCCGCGATGTGGTGTCGTCGCCCCCGACGAGTTCGCCGAGGCGCTGGCCACCGAACACGACCGTCGTCGACGTGGCGGGCGCAACGGCGTGGTCGCCGCGATTTCACTGTTCGAGATCGCGAGCGTGCGCCATCGCCTGGGTGCGAGCTACGTCTTCGATCTGATCTCCGAGCTCACCGCGCTCGTGCAGCTGAAGCTCGGTGCCCTCGATCTGGTGAACATCTCCGAAGACGGCGAGATCCTCATCCTCGCGCGCGAAACCGACTCCAACGCCGCTGCGGAACAGCTGGACGTCGTGGCCGCTGCAATCTCAGCGCAGCGCTTCGAGGCAGGCGCCGAGCACATCCTGCTCACCCCATCCACCGGGTATGCCACCTTGGACGACGGCCAACGGCCCGGCGACGTCCTGGCCTGCGCAATCACCGCCCGCCAGGCCGGCGCGCTGCATCTCGACCTACGCCCCTATCGGTGGACACCCGAGATGAGCCCGGCCCGGCCCGCCGACGAGCAGCCCCCGCGTCCGCTGCGCGAACGGCTCCGACTCCCCGCCCAGATCGCGGCAACGTACGCGCTCGGGCTGTTGCTACCGATTGCCCTGTACGCCGCCTTCGATGCCCTCGGCCTCGACATCACCGGCGCCGTGTACGTGGCGGTGTGCGTCGCTCTCGTGGTCACCGGAGCGATGATCCTCGTGGAATCGACGATGGCGATTCGCCAGTCGCGGCCTCCGCCGCCCACCAGCCCGTACCCGGAGGCGTCGGCCATCATCTGCGCATACCTACCGAACGAGGCCGGAACGATCCTCGACACGGTCGACGCGTTCCTCGCCGACCCCTACCCCGGCGGGTTGCAGATCATCGTCGCCTACAACACGCCGCACCCACTTCCCGTCGAACGCGAGCTGCGCGAGCTCGCCGCGGCCCACGATCGGCTGCACGTGGTGCAAGTTGATGGCTCGAACTCCAAGGCGCAGAACGTCAACGCTGTTCTCCACCTGGCCACGGGAACGTTCACGGCCATGTTCGACGCCGACCACGAACCGCGGCCGGGCAGCTTCGAGCGCGCCTGGGCCTGGCTGTCGAACGGATACGACGTGGTGCAAGGGCACTGCCTGACACGCAACGGCGACGCATCGCGCCTCGCTCGCATGGTCGCCGTGGAGTTCGAGTCGATCTACGCGGTGTCGCACCCCGGACGCGCCCGCCTCCATGGCTTCGGCGTGTTTGGCGGATCGAACGGCTACTGGCGCACCGAGCTGCTGCACGAGACCCGGATGCGCGGGTCGATGCTCACCGAAGACATCGACTCGTCGATGCGCGTCATTGAACGCGGTTTCCAGATCCGTTCCGACCGCAACATCGTGTCGCGCGAGCTCGGCACGACGACGTTCCGCCAGGTGTGGAACCAACGGCTGCGCTGGGCGCAGGGGTGGTTCCAGGTGACGTTGCAGCACAGTCGTCGCGTCTGGCAGAGCCCGCATCTGCGATTCCGCCAGCGGATGGGCATGACGTACCTCCTCGGCTGGCGCGAGCTGTACCCGTGGCTGTCTTTGCAGGTGTTCCCACTTATCGCCTACTGGCTACTGCGCGGCGACGAACTGGTACTGCTACAGCCGATCTTCGTGCTGGCGACGCTGTTCGTGCTGCACATCGGACCCGTACAGACAGCGTTCGCCTATGCCCTCGCCGATCCCGAGATCAAGCAACACCGCCGATGGTTCGTGGGGTACCTGTTCTTCTCGACATTCTTCTACACCGAGTTCAAGAACGTGATCTCGCGCGTCGCGCACATCAAAGAAGCAATGGGCGAGCGGAGCTGGCGCGTCACGCCGCGCAGCGAGGACCCGGTCGACCTCGAGCCGCTCGGCGCGGCCGCAGATCAAGATTGATCTCGGCGCGGGCCACCGATCAAGATTGCGCCGTCGCGTGCCGATCGAAACGTCATGAAGCGACATGTGCCCGTCATCTGCGCGGTGCTGTGCTTGGCCGCGGTCGACGTCATGGCGACGGGTCCGGCGCATGCGGCGGCGACCACTGAGGTTGACGCGGATCTGGTGGCGCCGCCTGGAGAGCCGGAGTTGGTTGCGGCGGACGGCAATGCACCGGTCGTTGCCGAGCCGGACGACGAGCCGCCTGCCGATTTCACCATCGAACGCTGGAACGACTTCCCCGGACAGTCGCTCGGCGACGTGCCACACAACACTCTGCCCTCGCCAGTCGAGTACGTGGCAGGATCATTCGAGTCGGCGCGTAATGACGGCGACGAGCATGCGACTCGCATGCGGGCGCTGGTCACGCCGACCGAATCGGGACGCTACCGCCTCTTCCTCTCGGCCGATGACGACGCCCGACTGTTCTTCAATCGCCGGGGTGCGGATGCGGTCGACGCCCGTCAGGTCGCCTACGTGGCGGGGTGGACCACGCCCGGCCAGTGGGATCGGTACCGCAGCCAGCGATCACGGTGGTTCAACCTCGAAGCCGGCCAGGCGTACTACATCGAAGCGATCGCCAAGGAGGGCAGTGGCGACGACCACCTGATGGTCGGCTGGCAGCGTCGCGGCGAATCCGGGATCGAGGTACTGCCCGCCGAGGTGCTCGAGGCCACCGAGATCGGTGGCGGCGGTTGGCGCACTGCAACACCGTTCGGATTGGTCGGCAAGCCCGACGAGCTCAGCAACCCGCAGTGGAAGGTCACTCCGGACGCCACCTCAGTGACCGTAGAGTGGAACAACCCTGACGGGGTGCACTGGTTCGATGTGCGCCTCGAAGGCCACGGCGAGCAACAGCGCATTCGCCGCCTTGCGCCCGGATCGGGCGAGCGAACCGCAGTGCGCTTCGAGGGTCTCGTACCAGAGACGCGCTATCTCGTACACGTCGCCGCGAAGAACCGTGGCGGCCGCACGGCACCCGCGGCAGTCGTGGCATTCACGGACAAGGGCGACTACCAACTCCCGGAGCGGCCCGTCGAGGACCCCAACGGGAGCCCGACCGTCACCGTCGATCGCTGGTTCCAGGGCGGATGGACGTTGTCGTCAATTCCAGAAGGGACCCCGCCCGACACCACCGACACGCTCGCATGGGGGATGGAAAGTGACCCGGACGAACCGGCCAACAGCGCGACCCGACTGCGTGCGTTGGTCACCCCACCGATCGATGGCGAGTACCGCTTCCACCTGTCGAGCGACGACGATGGGCGCCTGATGTTCAGCAGGAATGGGCGAGCCGATCGGGCACGCACGATCGCATCCGTGGCGGGCTGGACCGAGCAGTACCAATGGGACCGATTCGTCAGCCAAGAGAGTCGCACCTTCCGGCTGCGCGCCGGCCGGTCGTACTACATCGAGGCGATCGCCGTCCACGCTGGCGGACTCAGCCACCTCGAGGTGGGCTGGAGTATCAACGGCGGCGACGTCCATGTGATCCCCGCTGCCAACCTGCAACCGACCGAGCTCGGACAGGGCGGATGGCGGCAGGACCTCGCCGCCATCCCCCGCCGTCCGGCGCGCATCTCGGCGCTCACCACGACCGCAACCGATACCGGCATCTCCGTGCTCTGGGAGGCCCCAGCGGTCTCGGAACGACATGGCGCTGCAGACGCCTATGAAGTGACGGTGACCCGACGAGGCGAACGCGTTGGCCAATCGATCTGGGTCGACGCAAGCGGCACCGGCGCGGAAGAGCTGACCGTCCCGAATCTTGACGCAGACACGGGGTACCGGGTGCGCATCCGAGCGTGGAACGCCGGTGGGCAAGGGCGCGCCCGCGGCGCGACCGTCCGCACGACGGCGCTGCCCCAGTAGGCCTGGTTGGCGTTGGTGCGCAATCGCCCGCGTACGACAACCTGCCGAATCCTTGACTCGGGGCGCCAATCCTGACGCCGATACATCAAACATGGAACGGACGGATCGTGGATTCACGCTGGTGGAGCTGCTGATCGTGATCGTGGTGCTCGGCGTATTGTCGTCGGTGAGCGTGTTCGCCGTGCGCGGCATCACCAGCCGAGGCGAGGCGGAGGGCTGTAGCGCCGACCTCGACGTGTTGGTGAAGGCCCAGGAGTCGCACGCCGTGCTGTTCGGGACGTACGCCGACTCGCCGACGCTCGTCGCTGCCGGGCTGCTCGGTAGCGAATCTGTGCGCTACGACGTCGCGGGCGACGCCGACGGCTACACCCTGACACCGGCGGCCGATTCGGCGTGTACGGACACCGCCGGCAGTTCCACTGCCGCTCCCCCGCCGGCTCCGGCGCCAACCTCAGGACCCACATCCGCCGGCGCAACGCTCCCGGCGCGGTCGACGAGCTACGACGGCATCGAGGCGTGGCACTGGTGGACCGATATCGACGATGACCCCAACGACCGGCCGCCGGACGAGATCGTGGTGTTCGGTCGCGGGGAAGCCGCCGGCCAATTCATCGCCTTGGTCGCCGCAGATCCGGCGACCACTCGACGAGTAACGCTGCTCGACTTGGACGACGTGTCGGACAGCGGCGACATCGACGATGCGATCAACCGAGCACGTGGCAGCGGAACGACGACCTGGGTGCTGTACACCGGTGACGACACCTCAAACCTCACCGACACGAACGACTCGGTCGACGCCTATCTCTCGACGGTGTGGAACCAAGCGAGCGGCTTCGATCACCCGCCGCACCCCAACGACAGCTATGTCAACTTGGGGCCCGGCGACGATCTCCTGACGCTGGTCCCCTAGATCCCCTGGGACGCCGGGGACGCGGACGACCTATGCGCTGCCGGTGCTCAACGAGGTAGCGAAGTCGCGCAACCGAGCGACGGCGTCGGCGGGGAGCTCCGTACGCCGCGTCGCCAGCGTCGACTTGATGCGCTCGTAGGTCTCGGCTTCCATCCCACAGTCGCGGCACACATCGAGATGCGCAGCGATCCGCGTCGCAGTGACCGCGTCGATCTCGCCATCGAGGTAGCGTTGCAACACCGCGCCAACCTGATGACACGTCATCGGGCGGTCGGTGGCAGGTTGCCACAGCCGAGCGAACCAGCCAGTCGCCATCAGGTGCGTCCTCCGCCGAATCCGGCCTCGACCAACTGGTCGCGGATGCGTCGACGAGCACGATGGAGGCGGCTCATGACCGTGCCCACCGGAACGTCGAGCACGTCGGCGGCCTCGGCGTACGACAACCCGTCGATGTCGACGAGTTCGATGATCGTGCGGAACGGTTCGTCGAGCCCATCGAGCGTTTCCAGTATTCGGCCGTCGATCTGCTGCTCGATGACGTCATCGGTACGCTCCTCGGCCGCCTGCTCCGGAGCATTGTCCGGATCGCGGAGCAACTCGGGGCGGCGACGCCGCGCCGAGTTGATATGCGTGTTGCGCATGATGGTGAGCAACCACGCCCGTGGGTATTGCCCATCGAAACGATCGATCGCTCGGTATGCCCTGACCAGCGTGTCCTGCACCAGGTCCTCGGCGTCCGCGGCGTTGCGCGTGAGCGACCGAGCGACGCGCAGCATGACCTCCAGCTCGGGCAGCACATACTGCTCGAACGCAGCATCGGAGGTCCGCTGGTCGCTCACCAGCGAACGACCCTAGGCGCGGCATCACGACGTGCACTGGACGGTGAGGGGGGGTCGGGCGGAACGACATTGCGCGCGGCGACGCGCTCAGCCGCCGTGCAACGAGTTGCCGGGCTCGGCGAAGATGATCGCCAATACGACCACCGAGATCACGACGGCACCGACGATGAACCACTGGAGGTTCACCGATCGTGCGCTGGGACCGTCCTGCCCCGTCCGTTGCGACTTGGTGGGTGCGCCCTTCGGGTCGGTCGCGGCGCGCGCTGCCGCGCGTTGGCGGGCTTTGGTGCGAGATGAGGCCATGAACGGGGAACCGCGTGCCGCCAGCTGGCATTCCCGGAACGGTCAGAAATTCATCGACGCGCCGTCAGCGCCGCATTCAGTCGGCGACCCAGCGGAGTGCGTGGGTGAGTTCGTCGGTACCGAACGTGCGCACGTGCCCACGCAGCGTCCATTTCAATACCTCGATCCCGGTTCGGATGAACCGGTCGTCGGTAACAACAGCCCCGCGGTGAAAGTGGGTGTGTCGTATCTCGTCGGTGAGGTCGCCCCACGCTCCTTCACCAAAGCCGGTGAAGTCGGTGCCGAGCTCCAACACGAGGCGAAGATCGCTGTGTCCGCCGTCGAGTTCGGCAACGCGCGGTTCGACCACGGCGAGATAGTCGTCGATCGTGAACTCTCCCACTGCGCGCATGGCCACCACACCGGAGGGGGCATCGGCAATGGGTTCGAGCACCGGCGCAGCGTAGACCGCCGGTTGCCGGGCAAACCGGGTTAGTCCTCCGAGCCGCTCGCCGAAACGACGGTGATGGGTACACCCGTCTTGCGGCCGAGCCGGCTGGGGAGGTCGAGGCGCAACCAACGCGACAGGCTTCGTTCCAGTGTCGACACGATGATCTCGTCGGCGGGATGCCGCGCGATCGACTCGAGCACGGCGTCGACGTCATCGGCGGGACCGACCTCGCCGGTGGCGGCTGCGCCCAGCTGCTCGAGCCACTCGACCCCGAAGGCGACGCGCTGCGCAGCGTGCACGCGGGGGCTCGGCGCCATCGACGCCGCTTTCGGCATACCCTCGTCTTCGAACCCAGGCACCACCATCGTCGCCAGGTTGGGGTCGTGGTCGCCGCCCTTCACCGGAACGACGAGGTGGAATTCGCACTCCCCCGCCGCCATGCGTTCGGCCACGGCCTGCTCCAGGGCAGCCCCTCCGATGGTTTGGTGAGCCACGATCAAGATGTTGCGCATTAGAACTCCAGAGCGGACGTCGACGGGTGGGAGCGGAGCCGCAGATCGCTCAAGGCGAACGACTGACGGCTCGACGCGCTCGATACTGGCTCGTCAGCTCGATGCCTGCAACCGATTCGGGCCGCAGGCACGGGAATGCCCCTTGTACGGTCGGAGCCATGACCGGCATTGACACCCGTACGGTGACCGCGAACGGGTTGAACATCGAACTGCTCGAGTGCGGCGAGGGACCGTTGGTTGTGTGTGCGCATGGCTTTCCAGACTCAGCGCACACGTGGCGTCATCTGCTCCCCGCAGTAGCCCAGGCGGGCTACCGGGCCGTTGCGCCGTTCACGCGGGGATACGCGCCGACGGACATCCCCGCTGATGGCGCCTACCAGATCGGCGCGCAGGCGGCTGACCTCAACGCGCTGCATGATGCGCTCGGCGGCGACGGCGATGCGGTGGTGATCGGTCACGACATCGGGGCCGCAGTCGCCAACTGCGCAGCGGCGAGCGCACCCGAGCGCTGGTCGCGGGTCGTCACCATGGCGGTTCCACCAGGCCCGGCGTTCGTCACCGCACTCACGAGCGATCTCGCACAGGTCAAGCGCAGTTGGTACATGTTCTTCTTCCAGCAACCGCTGGCCGACATGGTGGTTGCCGCCGACGATCTCGCATTCATCGACATGCTCTGGGCCGATTGGTCGCCGGGGTTTACTGCGACCGACGACGTGGCCGCGGCCAAGCGTTCGCTGGCCGGAGAGGGCAACCTCGCGGCAGCACTCGGCTTCTATCGAGCGGCCTTCGGCGATGGCCCACGCGTCGACGCGTACGACGCCATCGAGGCGGCGGCGGCCGAGCCGTTGTCGCAGCCGATACTTCACCTCCATGGCGCGACCGACGGGTGTATCGGGGCCAACGTCGCCGAGCTGGCGCGCACGCTGAGCCCGTGGGTGCACGTCGACATCATCGACGGTGTCGGACACTTCCTACACCTCGAGAAACCCGCCGAGGTCAACGCACGAATACTCGACTTTCTGTCCTGATGCGCTACCGCATCGGCCCCAACACGCTGGATCGCGAGGCGCGCACACTCACCGCCGCCGACGGCGATGTTCACGTCGAACCACAAGTCTTCGATGTGCTTTGTTATCTCATCGAGGCACGCGATCGAGCCGTCGCCAAGTCCGAGCTGCTCGACGAGGTGTGGGGTGATCAGTTCGTGTCCGAGTCGGCGCTGACGTCACGGATCAAGAGCGCCCGCGCCGCCCTCGGCGACGATGGTCGACGGCAAGACGTCATCCGCACGGTCCACGGCTTCGGGTACCAGTTCGTGCACGAGGTCGAGGAAGTCGACGACCGTCCTGCGCGCGACACACCAGGGATGGGCCGCGCGGTGCTGCCATCGTTTGCCCAGCCGCTGCGCGGCCGCAACGCCGAGGCGACCGAGTTGGTGGAGCTGATCCGCGGCAACCAACTGGTATCGATCCTCGGACCGGGCGGCATGGGCAAGACGCACCTTGCGGTCGAGGTGGCGCGCAGGGTGTCGGCGTCGAGCCCGCTCCCCGCTGCGTTCGTCGACCTGGCAACGATCCACGATGCCGGCGCCGTGCCAGCGGCGCTGGTCCTGGCACTCGGTATCGAAACCGGACAACGGCAGGACTCGCTCGATGCAGCAGTCGAGTACCTCGCCGCGGTCCCGCATCTCGTGGTGCTCGACAACTGCGAACACGTGCTCGGCGGGGTCGCCCCGGCGGTCGCTCGCCTGGTGGCGGCCGACAACGCGGTGCGAATCGCCACCACCAGCCGCGAACCGCTCGGTTTGGCGAACGAGCGCGTGTACCGACTCGGCGTGTTGCCGACCGCCGCAGACGAACTCGATCTCGCCACTATCGACGACAACGCCGCTGCGGCCCTGTTTCTCGACCGCGCCCGGCTGATCGACGCCGACGTGGTCACCACCGACGACGATGCTCGACTGCTCGGCGAACTGTGCATGCGGCTCGATGGCCTGCCGCTCGCCATCGAGCTGGCGGCTGGGCGCGTCGCGGCGTTCGATCTGCCCGATCTGCTCGCCGTGCTCGATCGGCGCCTCGACGTGATCGCCGACCGGTCGACCACACGCGACCACCGCCATCGAACGCTGCGG
>JBCBSO010000060.1:0-11573 GCA_039819205.1 Actinomycetota bacterium | reverse complement strand
GGACATCTCCACCGCGCAACACCGTCGATTGCTCCATACGAGCACCGTAACGAGAATCACTCTCAGCTGCCGCGAGGAATCTGTGCGATGACGGCAACTGAGAGTGATTCTCGTTACGGTGCTCGTATGGAGCAATCGACGGTGTTGCGCGGTGGAGATGTCCTCGACGAGCTGGGCCAGCGACGGTCAGAGCTCCGACTTGTGGGGGACACGATCGTCGAGGTGGCGGACTCGATCGAGCCGGCAACCGACGATGAGGTCATCGACGCGCAGGGGTGCGTGATCGTCCCGGGTCTCATCGACCTCCAGGCGCATCTACGCGAGCCGGGCTCCGGGCACATCGACTCGATCGAGAGCGGGACGGCGGCCGCCGCCCAAGGCGGTATGACCGCCGTCGTGTCGATGCCGAACACCACGCCGTGCATCGACACGCCTGAGCTCGTGCGCTACGTGAACGATCGCGCCCGCTCCATTGGACACTGCGATGTGATGTCGTCGGCGGCCATGAGTGTCGATCGTGCTGGCGATCGGCCCACCGACATCGAAGCGCTCTACGAGGCCGGCGCCCGGCTCTTTACCGACGACGGAACTGCGGTGATGGACTCCGCCGTCGTGCGCAACGTGATGGAGCGGGTGGCGCAGCTCCCCGGCGCCTACGTTGGTCAACACTGCGAAGACGAGGCGCTCATCGCGGGCGGACACATCAACGAAGGGCCGATCTCGGCGCGCCTCGGCGTACGCGGCAGACCCGCCGCAGCCGAGACGATCGTGGTGGCCCGTGACCTGCTCGTTGCCGAGATGACGGGCGCCCACTACCACGTGCTGCACGTGTCGTGCGCCGCCACGATTGGCTTGATCGTCGACGCCCGGGCGCGTGGTGTGTCGGTGACCGCCGAGGTCACGCCGCAGCACCTCGCGTTCACCGAAGACGCGCTCGATGACGGCGACGCCCTGTTCAAGATGAACCCGCCGCTGCGCTCGGCCGACGACCGGCAGGCGCTCCGCACGGCGCTCGCCGACGGCACCATCGAGGCGATCGCCACCGACCACGCCCCGCACCCCGACGAACGCAAAGCGCAGCCCGTCGATCAGGCGGCACCCGGCATGACCGGTCTCGAGACATCGCTCGCCGCCGCGATCACCGAACTGGTGGAGCCGGGCATCGCGACGTTGTCGACCGTGATCGGCGCGTTGAGTTGGCGGCCGGCTCGCATCGCTGGTCTCGACAAATGGGGCCACGGCGGCCCGATCGTTGCGGGCGCTCCCGCGAACATTGCCATCGTCGACCCGCAGGAGACGTGGATCGTCGAGCCCGCCGAGCTGGCGACCCGGTCGTCGAACAACCCGTTCCGCGGCCGCGAGCTGCGCGGCCGCGTGGTGCAGACCTTCCTGCGCGGCAACCAGACGTGGTCGACACGCGAGCAATTGGCGCCGGCACCGGGCTGAGCCAACACACCCACCGACGCGACCAACTCCATCGAGCGAGTCATCGCTTCGATCCCCACCAGAAACCGGGGACGAACGCAGGGACGACGCGCGACGCGAAACCACCGGGTCGATCGACGATCGGCTGTCATACCGTCGACGCGATGTCGTCATATGCACCCCTCAACGTCGAGGTGATCACGCCGACGATCGAGCTACGCGGCGCAACCGACGAGCGCATCGAGGCGCTCGCTCCATTGATCGCCGCAGGCGGAGCGACCGCCGATCCAGCGCCGTGGGACGATCCGAGCCCCTTCTACGAACCCGACCCAGAGCGCCGAGTGCAGCTGTGGATGCGCGGCATCTGGCGGGCCCGAGGCACGGTGCGTGCCGACCGCTGGCGGCTGGCGTTCGTGGTGTTCGTCGACGGCTCGCCGGTCGGTCAGCAGGACCTGACCGGGCACGACTTTGACGACTTCGGAATCGTGGAGAGCACGTCGTGGGTGTCGTCGGAGTATCGACGGCGAGGAATTGGGGCGGAGATGCGCGCGGCGATCCTGCATCTCGCGTTCGCGGGTCTGGGTGCGCGTGAGGCGCACAGTGAGGGCGGCGTCGACAATCTCGGGTCCAACCTGGTGTCCGAACACCTGGGGTATCAACGCAACGGTGTGGCGTGGGCCACCCATCAGGGCGAGCCAAGGCTCGGCCAACGGTGGCGCCTCGTACGAGCAGATTGGGAGACACGCCGACGCAACGACATCGAGCTACGCAGCGTCGACGAGTGCCGCCGCGCCCTCGGAATCGACGAACGCGATCCATCCGGGCACTCCGGGGCGACGTTCGAGTAACACCAGCGCAGACCGGATCCTCCGCAGCGCACGAGCGACGACGTACGTACCATCGCGCTGTGTTCAGTCGACTCGAGGCCATCGACGATGCTGACATCCTTGCGACCATCGGGCGGCGATGGGACATCGCTGTTGATCGCCTCGACTACGCGCCGGTCGGTTTCGGTAGCTACCACTGGATCGCGCACAACGAGTCGAACCGTTGGTTTGTCACCGTCGACGACCTCGACATGCGGCTGCTGTCAGAGCGCGACGACCGCACCTCGGCAAGGGAGCGCCTGCGATCAGCGCTGACAACTGCGCGTGCGTTGCACTCGTCGGGTCTGCGCTGGATTGTCGGCCCCATACCGACCACGGCCGGCCACGTCATCGAGTCGATCAGTGATCGTTTCGTCTGCGCGATCTACCCCTTCGTTGCCGGCGACACCAGCGGCGCGGTCGAGTATCGAAGCTCACGCGAACGATGCGCAGTGATCGAGCGGCTTGTAGAGCTGCACGACTGCACAGACGCTGTCGACTCGACGGCGCCCGACGACGACTAAGTCATCCCGCGTCGAGCCTCACTTGAGGCAGCGATCAGCGACACCACGACAGCCTGGAACACCGGACCGTTCGCCGAGCCGGCCAGACAGCGACTCGCTCAGCACCAGCACACGCTCATGCGCGTCTTGGAGCGCTACGACGAACTGGTGAGCCGAGTACACCGCGACAGCTATCGGGTGACCACCCATGGCGAACCACATCGGGGCAACGTCATCATGACGCCGGACGGACCGGCCGTGATCGACTGGGACACCACACGCCGCGCTCCGAGAGAGCGGGATCTGTGGAGTCTGATTGCCCAGGACTCCTCGGTCCGAGCGCACTATGAGGAGCTCGCTGGAACCCCGCTCGACGACGACACACTTCGGTTGTACGAGCTGTGGTGGGATCTCTGCGAAGTGTCGCTGTTCATCCACGACTTCCGGCATCGCCATGAGCATCATGCCGACACCGAGACGGCGTGGAAGGGCCTGACTACGCACCTCGATCCATCTCGATGGCGCGACGTGCTCGCGACGTAGCGCCCGCGCGCAACGGTCGACCCGCGCACACCCCGACGGGCAATCATGGAACGGTGGAGGCAGGCACGCTGGATGCGTTACCGCGTTGGTTCTGGCAGGTGCCATACGTCGGCTCACGATTCCCAGGAGCCGTGCCCCGAAGCGAGCTGGCGCGGGGCGCGAACTGTCAGCTGTGGGCGTACGGCGTGCTCGACCGCTTCGGGTTCAACGTGCCGGACTTGCGTTCAGACGACCTCTGGCACGACAACATCTGGACACGAGTCGTGGACGATCCGCTACCGCTCGATCTGGTCCTGTTCAACGACACTCACGAGCCGTACGGCGCGCACGTCGGGTTGGTCACAGAGGGAGGCATCGCGCATTTGTGCCAGGAGATCGGACAGCCCACGGTGTGGCCGGAGTCGGTCTTCGCGACCCGGGCTCGGTACGCGATTCGTATCGGCTTCAAACGACCCGTTCGGCGCGCCTGACCAACTCAGGCGTGTGGCCGCTCGTCACTTCGCGGTGATGTGCGTCAGATCGGCGACTGGCCGATGCGCCGCCTGCGCGACTGCGACCAGGCGCTGGATCGTCGTCCGCGTGCGGCCCTCGGTTGAGGTCGGAACACCGTGCGCCGCGGTCACACGTTTCATGTCGACGCGGACGAAACCAGACTCAATAGTCGGGAGCCGGCGTCCGCGAACGGACGTGTTGATGATGAACTGCTCGGGGCTCGTTCCAAGCCAGGAGATCAGTGCGAGGACACCATCGGCTTCAGCGTCGTCGGCGGATTCGAAGCGACGGAGGGTGGACGCGGACACACCAACGTGACGCGCCAGGGTGGCCCAGCTGAGATCTCGGCATCGGCGCTCTCGATCGACTTCAGCAAACAGCTGGCTGAGATCGAATCGCACCATTTCAGCGCCGGCCATAAAACAGCGTCGCGCTCCGAGGTCGCAGCATCACCCGCGCGTCATGTTGCCGTGATCATCGCGACGAGGTCAGCGGTCGTGCGCACGTCGCCGAAGGAGCGGTAGATCGTGTACAGGGTTGCGTTGAGATCTTGGTCGCGACGGGCGGCGTTCGCGTCGGCCACCATGATCGTCCGGTAGTCCAGCGTGTGGGCGTCTCTGGCAGTCGCCTCACAACACACATTCGCCAGCGTTCCCGCGATCAGCACGGTGTTGATACCGCGCTGTTGGAGAACGCCGTGCAATTGGCAGCGCCCCGGGAAGAATGCGCTCGACGCAGTCTTCTCCACGTAGACGTCGTCGTCGTGGGTAGCCAGTCCGCCATACACGCGCTCACGAGGAGTTCCTGTACCCCCGGAGTTGCGGTAGAGCTCCTCGATCCGTGGGCCGAGGAGTTCAGTCTTCATCGACGAGGGCTCCCAGGGCGCAGGCACCACCCAGGCAACGGTGCCACCGGCTGTGCGCAGCGTGTCGGCCAACTCGTTGACGTTGGGCACGATGCCGCGGCCGTAGGGGTTCTCGTCGATGAAGAAGTCGACGAGGTCGACAACGACAAATGCGGTGAGCGCAGGTTGGAGCGAGTCGAACGCGTGGCGACGCCCTCGGCGCTCCTCCTGACGGCGGTACTCGCGCTCCTCGATCGACCAACGGTGCTGCACCACGACCAGCCTCGCGCACGGTTGGATCACACGCCGGCAAGGTCGAGCGCTGCACTGCGCGAGGGTGTTCGAGTCGGGAGTGAGAGCAGGCTTCGGTCGAGCTACGGCGCGCTCGCCAGCTGCGTGCGGAAGTCGGCGTCTGCTGGCGATGTGACGTCATCGTCGAGGTCGTCAACGAACACAGCCCAGAACCGACTCTCCGGTGCCGCGTCGGCGAGCAAGGTGCGCCACGACCACAGGTTGGGATGCTCGACGTGGGTTGCCGCTTCAGCAGGTTCGAGTATGCGGATTGCCTCGGTGATCTGGCTGCGGCTCAGCGCACACGTTGCGGTCCCGTGCGCGTGCTCGGTGACAACACTCAACACCGCAGCGGGGAGCAGATGTTGACCTCCCGGCGCGTTGAGGTGACCAAACGACAGTGCGCCGGAGTCCGCCTGCCGACACACCGTGTAGGCAGACGGCGGTCGGTAGTCGGGAAGTACGGCCGCGAAGCGCACCCATGCCGCGGCGAGGTCATCATCGGTGACCCAGCGAGGTCGAGCGGTAGATCGGCCGGTTGCCGGGTCGCGTCCTGTCACACAGAACTCGACACCACCGGGGTCACGCATCACCGTCCACCCCTCGAGCACCGCTTCTTCGGTCGCGCCGATCGACACCATGTAGGACACCACGGCCGGCACGTCATTTGCCGCGATGTCGACGTGGCACCCGACCGCGGAGGCCTCCGCACCGGTCCGCTGCATGATCAGCCGAAGGGCTCGGCGATCGGCCGGCCAGTCGGGCGCGAGCCAGCCCAACTCGGGGTAGGCCGCCGAGCGGGCCAATGTCCATCCGGTGAGCTGCTCCCAGAACCGTCGCTCGACCGGCCAGCGCGCTGCTGGAACATCGATGCACAACTGGTCGGCGACGAAGTCGACATCGCCGATCCGCCGACCGGCGGAGAACACCGACTCGCCGCGGTGCGTCACGATGCAGAAGGTCAGACCGCCCGGCGAGCGCAGGGTGGCGACACCAGATGGGTTTGGCACCCGTTGCGCCCCACATGCGATGGCATGCGTACTCGCCGCCCGCACATCGTCGACGTGGAGATCGAGGTGGACGCCGTTGTCGCCCTCGGCGAGTCGTTGCAGCCGCAAATGTGGGTCGCCGTGGGCCGGCTGGAACGTGGCGAACTCGCGGTCGGGGCCGCGCCATGGCGAGATCGTCGAGTCGGTCACGGTGGACCAGAACTCGGCTGCCGACTCGATCGAATCCGGACGCCGGTCGATGAATGCGGTTAGCCATCGCACCTCCATCTCCGCCACAGTACGAATCACGTCGCTCGACGAGGGCCGAGGTATCGCGACCGCGGCCGCTGGCCCAGCCCACACCTCGCTGCAATGTCGCCAGCCGGTCGTCGGTGCCACCATGGAACGGTGGCGCTCCGTCCTCGACACGTTGAACTCGGGTGCGGGGCACATCCGTCGGTCTCCCATTTGGCACCGGATCCGATCTTCGTCGACATCGACATCGACGCGCTCCGCGACGTCCGTCGAGAGCTCGCAGACTCCTTCGTCGTGTGCGCCGACGTGCGGTCGCTTCCGTTTCGCAACGGGGCGGTGCAGTCCATGTCGATGCGCGCCGTACTGCATCACCTCGCGCCCGTCGACGATGCGCTCACCGAGTTCGCACGGGCGCTCGCCTACGACGGAACGCTGGCGGTCGTCGACGGCGTTGCCCTTGACCCCGCCAAAGTCGAGACACTGGAAGCAGAACTCAGTGCCGCCCGACTGCCCGGCGAGCCCGTCTACGGCTTCGACCTGAACGAGCTGACATCGCAATTCGGTGAGGCGGGCCTGGACGTGGAGCAGATCGACATCGACGGCACCGCCACGTTCGCGACCCCACCGTTCGTTTCTCGCGAGTACACCAGCGAGCGGTTCCATCTGACTGCGCGCAAGACTCGCGGCGCAACCCGGGGCCACAGCAGCCGCGTACGACAGAAGCTGGAGATCGACCTCGGCAACGTCGCAGCCCGCGACGCCGTCGGCGCGGAACAGATCGACTACTACCGCCGGCGCGCCCCATGGTACGACGACGTCTACACCAGCGTTGGCGACTACGACCAAGGCGCAGAGTTGAACGCCCGCTGGCGGGACAGTGTCGCCGGTCTGCAGGCGATCGTCGACCAGGTACCACTGCGTGGCGAGTGCGTCGAGCTCGGCATGGGCACGGGATTCTGGTCGGCACACATCATCAACCGCGTCGACCGGCTGTGGGGGTTGGACGCCTCACCCGAGATGCTCGACCGAGCGCAGGAACGACTCGCCGATAATCCCAACGTTCACCTCACCGTCACCGATCTCTGGCACTGGCTGCCCGATCGGCGATGGGATTGCGCGGTGGCGTTCTTCTTCATCGAGCACGTGCCCGACGAAGTCCTCCCTGCCCTGCTGACCACACTGCACGACGCGCTCCGGCCGGGTGGATGCGTGTTCGTCGCAGAGGGCGCAGCGCGGCAACCCGAACCGGTGGTGGAGACCCGCGAGGTCGACGGCCACACGCTGCGGGTCGTCGAACGACGCCGTACCGAACCGGAGCTTCGAGCAGCCTTCCGCTACGCCGGGTTCGACGTCGACATCGGCCATCTCGACGACTACGTGTATCTCACGGCGACACGCCTACCGAGCCCTGGTCCGGTCGGCGATCGGCCTCACACGCGCTGAGCTACGACGCCGGTGCGCGCGCTTCGGTCAGTGAGCGTGCCGAACGAACGAGTCGGAAGCGGTCGAACAACGTCACCACCAGCGTGAGCAACAGGATGAAGAACACCGTTGCGGCATCGTTCGTTTCGCCGTCGCCAGCGCGCAACAAGAAGAGATAGCCGACGACGATCACGAGGTTGAGCGCGAGCGTCGATGCGAAGTGACGCGCCAGCGACGTCCAGTCGAGTTGCCAGCGCTGAACAAGCCACTGCGTCAATACCGCGTTGGCGATCACGATCACCCCGACGCTCACTGCGATTTGCCACACCGCCGGATTGCTCGTCGGAATGACCTGGGAGAAGATGATCCACAACAGCGCCATCAGTGCGACCTTCTCTGCGGTGTACCAGCTGCCAATCGGCGCAGGGCGCACACCACCGCTCGCATCCGGCGGCGGGAGGTGGGCGTCCACGTCGACGGTGAACGACCAATCGGGGTCCGGGGCCCGATCCAGGATCGCCCGTGCGGCGATGACCACGACCACCGCAAACACGGCCACGAGGGCGACGAACCACAGGTTCTGCGACAGCGCGCTGCCCCAACTCGTATCGACGGCGACTCCCAGCACGTCCTCTTTCATGAAGTCGGTGAAGTCGAGCTGGGCGATGTGGATCCACCACTCCTGGGGCAGCTTGATGAAGATCCAGATGCACGCGGCGAGTCCGAGCACCGCTCGGCGCGAGAGCCGCAGCGGATTCCAACGTGTGCGCACCGCTTCGTAGGCGATGAAGAAGTACTCGAACGTGTTCGGGAAAATGAGCAACAAGGCACGGGTGTCGGTGAGCTCGAACAGCACGACCCCGACGAGCCGGTAGTACCAGAGGAATGCGGCGACCTTGTAGGCGAACGGATCTCGCCAGTTCCTGATCGTCGCCAGGTAGGCGATCGCGAGGTAATAGACGTCGAGCGCCTTGTCGTAGCCCTGGTAGCCCTCGAGGTCGAGGTCGGTGAACTGCTGGAAGATCGTCTGATCGGCGGCGTCGATCACCAGCGCTGCGAGGATCGCCGGGAGCGGGAACCGGGGGATGAGGAGCGGGATCCCCAGCCGAAGCAGGACGACCGTGACGAAGACCAAGCTGGCGACCCTAGGACAGAGCTCACCGCGAATACACGTCCGCAACCGACCAACACGGACGCAGGTGTCACGATGGAGTGAACACCGCGGTCAACGAACGGGCCAACGCCTGGGCCCCGTCCTCGCGCTCCGTCTGACAGACCAGCGACAACGTCGCTGATTCGCCGGCGCTCATCTCTATTGACTTCGTTCCGGCGATCGTCGCGATGTAGTTGTTGCTGGGCGGCCTCGTCGACGCCGCGACGCCCGCTTCTTTGACCCAATCGTCGTCCGACGGGATCTCCTGCTTCTTGAACACTGAGCAGGATGTGTCGCTGTCGTCGTAGAACATGATCATCAACGACGAGTAGTTCACGGTCATCCGTCCGTCGACCGGGGCGACCACATCGACGTCGAGCACGACGATCACGTCGCGGCCAAGGTTGACCCAATCGTCGCCGCTGCCTGATGCCGAGACGGCGAACGGTGTTGATTTCTCGACTGTGGACAGTCGTTGGTCGGACACACCCACGAGCGCATCGACTTCGGCGATGTGATCGTCGAGGGCTTGTGCCTGCGAGGCAGCCAGCGACTCCAGCTCGGCCACTCGCGTCCGCAGCTCGTCTACCTCGTTGGGCGTGTAGTAGCCGACAACGTCAGCGACCACGTGGACGGTGCCGTTCTGGTTGAACAACGCGATCTTGCCGTCCGGTGACAGCTGGACATCGACCTTGTTCGGCGTCGGTGACTGCCCCGCGGTCCAGTTGAGGTTCGACGCAGTCGGCGTGTCCACATCAGCGGGAAAGACCCGCAGGTTGGACTGCGTAGTGCCGCCCACAGCCGTGACGTTCATCGACACCGCGACCGCATCAGCAGGGATCTGACAGTTGCCGACCGCGCCGGTGACCTGCTGGGTATGCACATTGCCGTCCCCCGGACCCAACGCGGTCTTGTTGCCCCCATCGGGCTCGCTACCGGGGCGGGTGTCGAACAACCGGCACGGCGCCGTGGGGACGAACGACGACTGGTCCTCGCTGGAAGCGGTCACCTGCCAGGCCGAGACCGAGCCGACCGAGATCGCCCCGACCGCAAGCCCCACACCAGCGCGCCGCCACCCACTGCGCCGCCGGCGTGCGCCATGTGTGGTCGCCGCAGCGTCGTCAACCGAGTCGCTGAATACATGTGAGATCGTCATGACATCCACGATGAACGCCAACACGCAGCGAGTCCTGGAGACCCCATGGAAGCCACCTGGAAGATGAAGGGCGGGGCCGAGTCTGCGGTGGTGGCCGGCGACCCAACCGACCCGGTTGGTGACCGACCCGAGCGCCTGTTAGTCGAACGCGACGGTCGCAATCCGGTTGTGGCAGGTGGTCACGACGAGTCGATTCCACAACAGACCAGGGGTCGCGGTCGCCTCCGGACTGAAGGTCGGGTCGTCGACCCTCACGGACCACCCCAGCGAACGAAGGGTCGCCACCACGGTGGCTGCGTCACCACCGATGATCATCGGCTCGAGGAGCGCAACCACTGTTTCGCCATACTCGTCGCGGCCCTCGGCTCGCGTCCCCGTCGGCGCCACCGGGATCGCGTCCGGGTCGAGCTCGGCCGACGGCGAAGGGGGCAGCGCACACTGCGGTGGCGTCGGTGGTGGCGTCCATCTCGTCCCGCCCTCGGCGCATGCCTGCATGCCGGACGCGGCACCGTCCGAGCAGACACCGTCGACGAGGCGACGGTCACCGATGGGTTCACCAAGATCGACCATCACCGGAACCAGGTCGTTGCCCGGACACAGCCGCGGTAGGCCGTCGTCGAGCGGCACAACGTCAATCCGCACCGTGACTGCGTCGTCCGACCGAGAGACGCGCGGTTGCAGGACCTCCCCGGTGACGCCACCCGAGC
The DNA here is from genome assembly GCA_039819205.1 of Actinomycetota bacterium. Classification (GTDB taxonomy): domain Bacteria; phylum Actinomycetota; class Acidimicrobiia; order Acidimicrobiales; family Ilumatobacteraceae; genus JABSQH01. The sequence continues at coordinate 927 of JBCBSO010000060.1, read as the reverse complement.
AGCCGACACGCGACACGAGTGCAACGAACTGCTGCGTCTGGCCGGTGACCTGTTCCTCGCCAAGGACCCACAACGCCGGGTCGCCACCGTCAGATCCGTTACACGCGGCCTGCGTCAGAGCGACACCGAGGACCATGGCCGCGCCAAACAACCGGGAAGCGGCATCACGAACCACCCGTCGATACTCACACCCCAGATCGTTCGACGGGAGTCGCCCGTCGCGGCCGGTTGCCGCGCGTCATCGAACCACGCGACACCCACGGCGGGGCGGCTACCCGCGGCGATACGTGAGCGCGCGACCCACGAAATCGGCCAGCTCGTCGATGTGGCCAGCATCGGCATCGCTGACCAACACCGCCCGATCCCCTTCGAAGCGGAACCGCTCACCGAACACCGCACGAAACTCGGGGACGACGCTCGACTGGCAGTGAGTGAGTAGGGCCACGTCGTCGCCTGCGGTCAATCCGAGACGCACGGGCGTCGACTCATTGCCATGCGGCGAGCGATAGCTCGGCTGCCCCCACTTCAACTCCTCGACGAGCGGCCACGCGTCAACGTCGAACGCGACGCGGTAGATCAGGTTGCGCAGTCGCTCGACGAGACCCGTGAGCTCCGACGGAACTGCGGCGAGCCACTCGGCCGTCGTCGCGGACGGCACCGGCACCTCGAAGTCCACGGGGCACAGCCTTGCGCATCGCCAGCGCGGTGGCCACGTTCAGATCTTGCGGCACCGAGCGACGGCGAGCGGCGCGGCGATCGCGATGATGGCCGGCCGGCGCGGACGTTGCATCTCGGTGCCAGCGGTTGCGGCTGCCCCGACGCCGGACGCCGAGAAGCAGCAGGCCGCACCGGGGCGCGGAGCGGCGACCCACGTACTCGCGCCGTGGATGAAACACTCGCTGATGTGCGATGGCCCGTCCGTCTGAT
>JBCBSO010000059.1:0-11628 GCA_039819205.1 Actinomycetota bacterium | reverse complement strand
AAACAGGTTCCGCGGTCTCGGTGGTGTTCATCGAAGTCCCCCAGTCACGGACGCGGGCCGGCGACCCCACATCGTTGACGAAGTGATAGTCCCTCACTAGTCACTTGTCAATCACTAGTGAGGTCACTAGTGATTGCACTTCCTCAGTCCGCCCCGCCGACCAACTGATTTGATACTGCAGCTGTTGCATTTACCCGCTAGCATCGCCAGCGATGAACAGCCGACTGCCGATTGCGCTGCACATCCTCGGGTTCCTCACCGCTCGCGGCGGCGAGCCGTTGACGTCCGAGGTGATGGCGGCCACCTACGGCACGAGCCCGGTGGTGTTGCGCCGCGTACTCGCGCAACTGCAGCGCGCCGGGCTGGTTGACACCCGTCGAGGCGTCAATGGCGGCAGCGTGCTCGCACGCGATCCGTCAACGATCACGGTGCGCGACGCATACGCGGCAGTGAACGACGAACCCGATCTGCTCACGCGTCATCCTGAGGACTGCGCCGGCCGCGTCGAACAGGCCATGGCCGAGTTCGTCAACGGCCTGATGAGCGAAGCCGAACAGGCCCTGCTCGATCGGCTCAACACCGTCACCATCGCCGAGATGGATCAGCAGATTCGACGGTCGCTGCGCTCCGCGCCCCGACCGACCTGAGCGTCGACCAGACGCGTTCCGAGCTCCTCCCGACTCCACCCAACACCCACACCTGATCACATCACCAGCACAATTAGCAACCATCTTGGTAGCGAAAGGAACGACCAATGCAAACCGTCAACGAGGTACCAACCACCACGACCGTCCTTCTACGCATCGCCGCCGCGCTGTGGGTGGTGTGGGGGCTCGTCCACATGTTTGCCGGAGCGGTCACGATCGGCCGCGACACCCCCGAGGCAGTCGAAGGAATTGCCGATGCCGTCGATCCAGCGACGCTCGACATCGCCTACCCCGACGCCGTCGGGGGCATTATCAACCAACACGGATTCAACCTGTTGTGGATCGGCACCGTCACCCTCGTGTGCGCCTGGTTCATCTGGAAGCGCTCGGTCGTCGCTGTGCTGCTGGCGGCGTTGGTCGGCGGGCTCGCCGACATCGGCTATTTCGTGTTCCTCGACCTGCAGCACTACGTCAACTTCATCCCCGGGACGCTGATGACGATCTTCTCCGCAACGGCGATCATCACCAGCTTCACTGCGCTGTACCTGGGCCGCCCCTGGGTGACGAGCCGCTCGGTCGAGCCGGTCGCGGCGGAGCGCTGACGGGACGAAACACACACCCAGACGCGACTTCTCGGCGCCGTCGGCTGCGGGGAGCACAGCTGACGACGCCGAGAAGCGCCAGGAGGTTCGGTTGGGTCGTTCGACCGCGATGTCGGACGAATCTGTCAGACGATGTCGGTCAGACGACGATGGTGGCGCCGACGAACTCGACGCTGAAGGCTTCACACCACACCAGCGCCGTGTAGGCACCGGGGGCGAGTTGCGTGCCGGGCGGCAACTCGTAGTTCTGGTCGCCGATGTTGCCCTTCAGCGCTCCCAGGTGAATCGAACCGTCGGGCAGCGACACCTGGTCGGCACCGGGAACCAGGTACACCTCAAGGTCGGGACCGTTCTCGATGTCGAAGTTCTCGAAGCGCAGCGTGAGCGTGCCGTCGGGGTTCTGGAAGATGCCGGCGTCGCCCGTGCCATCGTGGCCAGCGAGACCGACGAACTGCCCGGCTCCGAGCAGCACCGGACCGGTAGGTGCAGGTGCTGGCTCTTCAGCCTGCGCTGGCGCCTCGGCGGGAGCCTCGGCCGCAGGCGGCTGCTCCGCGGGCGGTGCGGCGTCGGCCGGTTCGTCGGCAGCAGGTTCTGCGACGGCGGGATCGTCCGCGGCATCCGCAGCGGGCGCCTCGCCGGCCGGTGATTCGATCGGTGCCGTCTCGGTTGCCGGCTCACTCACCGGCTCTGGGGTTACGGGAGCGCCGGGCGCTTCGGTCACCTGATCGGGTGTCGCCAGCTGCGCCGAGATCGACGTGGAGAACTCTTCGTCAACCACATCGTCGATGAAGTACGGCGAGATCAACCACCAGTTCACGATGACGAACGGCACGACGAGCACAACAACTCGGATGAGTGCCGGCACTCGGAGCCACAACATTGCGGCGAAGGCAAGTGCGGCAAGCGCGGTGCCGCCAACGGTGAACAAGATGGTGCGCTCGTTCTCGAACGGCGCTTCGAGGATGTTGGGCTCGATCACCACGAGCACGAGCATCACTGCGGCGATCAGCGCGCCGACGAGGTACTCGAAGCGGGTGATGCGGCTGATCAGGGTACGAACAAGCGAGGCAGAAGGTGCGCCATCGCCGGCGTTCTGGCCGGCTGGCGTCGGTGTCAGTAAGTCGGTCACGGCAGAAGGAACCACCTGGGCGCGGCCGCCCATTCCACATTGCCATTACGAGATTGGAAACGGTGGTCTCCGGCGATCGATGCCGTGCGCCGAGGTCCGGGGCGTCGTCGTACCGCTACGGTGCGCGCATGGCCGACCCCGACGATCGCGCTGCCCGCCGAGCGTGGTTCGGGTCTGCCATCGAACAGCTGCACCGCCGGATCGCATCGGTCGACGACGGCGCACCCGCGACGTACATCCCTGAACTGGCATCGGTCGACCCGGACCGATTCGCCATTTCGGCCGTCACGCTCGACGGGGTGCATCTCGGCGTCGGCGACACTGCGCAGCAGTTCACCATCCAGTCGATCTCCAAGCTGCTGCTCTACGGCCTCGCGCTCGAGCAGCACGGACGCGCCCACGTGCTCGGGCGTGTCGGAGTCGCCCCGACCGGAGAGCGCTTCAACGCCATCGTCCTCGACGACGAACACAATCGAGCCCCGAACCCGATGGTCAACGCCGGCGCGATCGCCATCACCGATCTGGTCCCTGGCGACAGGATCGAGGAGCGGGTGGGCGTCGTGCGGTCGATGTTCGCCCGATACCTCGGACGACACCCCGACGTGGACGAAAAGGTGTGGGCGTCGGAGCACCGCACAGGCAACCGCAACCGGGCAATCGCCTACCTGATGCTCGACCGAGGGATCATCGACGACCGAGTCGAAGCGACCCTCGATCTGTACTTCGCCCAATGCTCGGTGTTGGTCACCGCCGACGACTTGGCGACGATCGCCGCCACCGTCGCCGCCCACGGACGGCACCCGGAGACCGGCGAGCAGGTGGTCTCACCGGCGGTCGCCCGCGACATGATGACCGTTGCGCTGACGTGCGGAATGTACGACTACGCGGGCGAGTGGGCGTTCTCGGTCGGCGTGCCCGCCAAGAGCGGAGTGGGTGGCGGGATCATCGGCATGCTCCCTGGTGTTGGCGGGCTTGCCGTGTTCTCGCCACGGCTCGACCAACACGGCCACAGCGTGCGTGGCCTCCGCGTGTTCGAGGCGCTGTCCGCCGGCTTCGACATGCACCTGTTCGACCCGGACCGACCCTGGCGCCGCGCCCACCACGGCGCGTAGCCAAATGTTCACACGCTGTAGCACTATCTGATACCCGTCGTTCACCCGGCGTCGATCCGCATGGGTCACGCTTCGGCTTCGTTCCATGTCGCTGAAGGGGATCCGATGACGAAGCACCCACCCACTCGCCGCCTTTGGGCGCTCGGCGCGGCCAGCGCACTGGCGCTCGGCGCACTCGCCGTGTCGACGCCGCCCTCTGTGTCGGCGACGACGACCGTCGTCGCATCGGACCTGACGGGCGCGGCTCCCGTGGGTCTGGTCAACTTCACGAACGATGCCCCGCCGTTCACGAGCGCGGGTGACGGCTTCGGCAAGTTCCAGCGCGAAGTGAGCGCATCGATCCCGTTCTCGGTGCTCGACGACTCCGCAGTGGGATTTCCCTCCGACAGCGTGGGCATCATCGACGAAACGAACCTCGGTGAGTTCTTCGGCGTCACCGACACCGAGAACGCCGACAACAGCGGGCCGTTGAGCGCGACCTGGCTGTTCGACATCTCGGGGGCCGCCGACCTGTCGGTGTCCATCGACATGGGCGCGATGGGTGACTTCGAAGCGAGCGACTCGTTCGAGTGGACCTACTCCATCGACGGGACACCCGCGGCGACACTGTTCACACTCGTCGCCGACGAGGATGCGACTCGTGACTACACCCTCGCCGGCGGCTCGGTGTTCACCCTGAACGATCCGCTCACTGTCGGCACCGTTGAGCTGTCGAACATCCTCCAGACGGTGAGCGCTGATGTCGCCGGCGCGGGGGCCGAGCTGGCGCTGACGCTGACTGCCGAGACCGACGGTGGATCTGAAGCCGTCGCCTTCCAGAACATCGTCATCCACGGCGACAGCAACGGTGGCGGCACCGACCCCGCTCCCGGCGATCTTGTGATCACCGAGGTAATGCAGAACCCCGACGCCGTCGGCGACACGTCCGGCGAATGGTTCGAGGTGCGCAACCTGACGGCGCAACCGATCTCGCTCGACGGCTGGACGATCTCCGACAATGACTCCGACAGCCACACCATCGCCGGCCCGATCGAGGTGCCAGCCGGCGGATACGCCGTCTTGGGCAACAACGCCGACGTGGCGACCAACGGTGGGGTGCCGGTCGACTACGAGTACCCACCGTTCTTCCTGGCCAACGGTGCCGACGAACTCGTGCTCACCGACCCGAACGGCGTCGAGTTTGACAGCATCGAGTGGGATGGCGGTCCGATCTGGCCCAATCCCACCGGCTCGTCGATGACGCTCAATCCGGCCACGATCGACGCAGCACTCAACGACGACGGCAGCAATTGGTGCGAAGCAACGAGCGTCTTCGGCAGCGGCGACCTCGGCACACCCGGCGCAGACAACGACACATGCGCTCCCCCACCGCCTGATCCCACGGCGGTGAAGATTCACGAGATTCAGGGCACCGGCCCGAGCGTGGTGATCACCGACCTCGTCGAAGTGCAGGCCGTGGTGACCTCGCTATTCACGACCGACGACGTGCTCAGCGGATTCTTCATCCAGGAAGAAGACGCCGACGCCGACGATGACCCGCAGACTTCCGAGGGCATCTTCGTGGCATGCGGCGCGAGCTGCCCCGGCGTCACCGTCGGCGATGTCGTGACGGTGGTCGGCACTCCAGCGGAGAGCTTCGACCGCAGCCAGATCGTGGCAAGTTCGATCTCGGTCACCGGTACCGCGCCGTTGCCGACCGCCACGGCGATCACGCTCCCCGCTCCGGCGAGCACCAGCGAGGAAGCCACGTTCGAGAACACCGAGGGCATGATCGTGACCTTCCCCGGCACGCTCGCAGTCAGCGAGTACTTCCAGCTCGGCCGATTCGGCCAGATCGTGCTGACCGATACGGCCCGCCCGTTCCAGTACACGCATCTCAACACCCCTGACGTCGACGGATACGCCGCGTTTCTCGACGACTTGGCGACTCGACGGATCATTCTCGACGACGACAACAGCGACCAGAACGACGCAATCTCCGATGGACCCGACGAGCCCTACCCCTACCCGGGCGATGGCCTGGAACTGACCAACCGGTTCCGCGGTGGCGACACCGTCACCGACCTCGCTGGCGTGCTCGATTGGGGCTTCGGCGACTGGCGTGTTCGCCCGATCCAAGACGGATCACCGATCACCTTCGACGCCGACAATCCCGCGCCGACCACCCCGGAGCCGGTCGGTGGGACGATGTCGATCGCCAGCTTCAACGTACTCAACTACTTCACCACGATCGACGAGACGGCCAGTCGCGACACCGGTCCGTGCGGACCGTCGGGCACGCTCGACTGTCGCGGCGCCGACAGCGAGAGCGAGCTGGAACGCCAGCGAGACAAGATCGTGGCCGCAATCCTCGAGCTCGATGCCGATGTGCTCGGCCTGGTCGAGCTCGAGAACGACGGCGACGACGCCTCGATCGCCGACCTGGTGCAGGGCCTCAACGCCATTGCCGGACCGAACACCTACGACTACATCGCCACCGGCTTCATCGGCACGGACGCCATCAAGGTCGGATTCATCTATCAGCCGGCAACTGCGCAGCCCGTGGGCGACTTCGCCGTACTCGACTCGAGCGTCGACCCGACGTTCATCGACACGAAGAACCGGCCAGCGTTGATCCAGACGTTCGAGGAGGTGGCCACCGGCGAGGCGCTCACCGTTGCGGTGAACCACTTCAAGTCGAAGGGCTCATCGTGCGATGACGTCGGCGACCCCGGGCTGAACGATGGACAGGCGAACTGCCCAGTCACCCGCACCACTGCTGCCGTCGCGCTGGCGAACTATCTGGCGACGGACCCGACTGGCAGCGGCGACCCCGACTTCATGATCATCGGCGACCTCAACGCGTACGCGATGGAAGACGCGATCATGGCGCTCAAGGATGCTGGCTACACCGACCTGATCAACGAGTTCAACGGCGACGACGCCTACAGCTTCGTGTTCGACGGACAGCTTGGATACCTCGACCACGCGCTGGCCAACGCGAGCCTGCTCGAGCAGGTCACCGGTGTGACCGAGTGGCACATCAACGCCGATGAGGTCCCACTGTTCGACTACAACGATGAGATCCGAGATGCCGGCGAAGACTCCTTCGAACGCGAGTCGGCAGCGTTGCCGATCTATGCACCGGACGCGCTTCGCTCGTCCGACCACGATCCGCTCGTGGTTGGGCTGGCACTCGACTCGACACCGCCCGTGCCGACATGCAACGGACTGCCGGCGACCCATGTGGGCACCGACGGCAGCGACGTGATCTACGGCACCAGCGGCGCCGACGTGATCGTGTCGCTCGGCGGGAATGACACGATCGTGTCGTTCAGTGGCGCCGACACGATCTGCTCCGGCGACGGCAACGACGTGGTGTTCTCCGGAAGCGGCGGCGACCACGTCGACCTCGGCGACGGCAACGACGTGGTGTTCGCGTGGTCGGGCGACGATCACGTCGACGCCGGCGATGGCAACGACCTCGTGTTCAGTGGCAGCGGCCGCGACACCGTCCTCGGCGGTCCGGGCAACGACACGATCTTCGGCGGCTCAGGCCGCGACGACATCGACGCCGGCGACGGATCCCGCGACATCATCGACGGCGGACGGGCAACCGACCGCTGCGTCAACGGCGAGCTGACCGCCCGTTGCGAGGTCGGCGTCTAGCGCCGCAGTCACCGGCTTCTCGGCGTCGCCCGTGGCGGGTAACGCAGCCGACGGCGCCGAGAAGCGCCCGTGCACGTCAACAGATATCGCGCTACTGGCGGGCCATCTCGCTCGCCGCTGCGGCCTCGGCGTCCAGCACGCTGCTGCGCGAGGGCACTTCGATCGCCACGTCGTGCAGTGCGCCGGTGAAGGCGAACGGCGCGGCGTAACGCGTCGACACCGCCGAGCCGTGATCATGGCCAACGCTGGAGCCAACCGACGAGACCATCCGCATGTACAACGGGATCGACTCCCGACCACACGGTTCGCCGTCGATCGACACCTCGACCCAACCGGTGCTGCGACTGTCGCGCTGCAACCGGAACCCGAGCGTGCGTTCACCCTCGGGGATCTCAATCGCCGACTCGACGATCGTGTGATCATCGAAGGCGTTGTAGTCGACGACGAGCCGACCGTTCTGGACGAACACCGAACACCCCGAGTTCTGCGTACCGGTCGACCACAACACGCCTTCGTCGCCAGTCGCGATCGTGACCTGCGCCGTGAGATCAAACGCGAATCCGCCAAGCGGCGGCGACCCCTGCGCCGGAATCGGCGACATCGGCGGGCGGTACGCGTAGCGCCGATCGAGGCGGTGCGGCGACTGGTCGCTGAGGTGCGCCCCAAACAACTCGATGGTCCGGTCATCGAGCGGAAGTACCCCGTTGCGCTCGGCCTCGCTCCACCACAAATCGATCAATTCGCTGAGACGCTCCGGCTGCTGCGCTGCTAGGTCGGCGCACTCCGAGGGATCGTCGCCGAGGTTGTACAGCTCCCACGGCTCGGTGTCGTAGTCGTCACCTTGGTTGTGTTTGGTCACCGCCTTCCACCACACATCGTCGAGCTGCGCGATCAACGCCCGGCTGCCAGCGTTCTCGAAGTACTGCAGCGTGTTGGTCGCCGGCGCGGCTGGATCATCGAGCGCGGCAGCGAACGAATTGCCGGTGACCGGCATCTGAGGCACCCCTCGGTAGTTGTTGGGCGGCACGATGTCGAGCAACTCGTAAATCGTGGGGGTGATGTCGGACACGTTGACGAACTGCGTTCGTTTGGTTCCCGCCTGCTCCGAGAGCGTGTCGGGCCAGTGCATGATCATCGGCACGTGCACGCCGCCCTCGTGGGTGTTCTGCTTGTACCACCGGAACGGCGAGTTGCCGCACTGCGCCCAGCCCCACGGATAGTTGGTGTGGCTGTTCGGACCACCTATGTCGTCGATTCGCTCGATCGCCTCGTCGGGCGACTCGAGGATGCCGTTGAAGAACTTCATCTCGTGCATCACGCCGAACGGGCCGCCTTCTTGGGAGGCGCCGTTGTCGGCGAGCACGACGAACACGGTGTTGTCGAGTTCGCCCATGTCGCGCAAGCCCTCGACCAACCGCCCGATCTGATCGTCGGTGTGGTCCAGAAAGGCGGCGAACGCTTCTTGCAAGCGGCACGCCAGGCGCTGCTGCGCTTCGGGAAGGTCGTCCCACGCCTCGACGCCGGGGTTGCGCGGCGCAAGCACCGCGTTGTCGGCGATGACTCCCATGTCGCGTTGGCGTGCATACCACCGCTCGCGGTGGACGTCCCATCCCTCGTCGTACCGGCCTCGGTACTTGTCGAGATACTCCTGCGGCGCCTGGTGTGGGGCGTGCGTCGCGCCGAACGGGAGGTACGCGAAGAACGGACGGTCGGGGCGAACACCCTTGCTGTCGTTGATCATCAACAACAACTGATCGACGAGATCCTCGGAGAGGTGGTAGCCGTCCTCGGGCCCCGCCGGCGGTGTGATGTGGGTGTTGTCACGGACCAACTCCGGATGGAACTGATCGGTCTCGCCTTCGAGGAACCCGTAGAAGCGGTCGAATCCGCGGGCCAGTGGCCATTGGTCGAATGGGCCGGCTGCGGAGATGTCGGTGGTCGGCGCAAGGTGCCACTTGCCGGTGCAGAACGTGGCGTAGCCCTCGTTGTGCAGCACCTCGGCGATCGTCGCCGCCGAGTTGGAGATGTGGCCGAGCTGATGGGGGAACCCCGTCCGCCAGTTCGATACCCCGCGCATCCCCACGGCGTGTTGGGAGCGCCCGGTGAGCAGCGCCGCGCGAGTCGGCGAGCACAGCGGTGTGACGTGGAAGTTCGTGAACTGCACACCGCCTGCGGCCAGTGCATCGATGTTGCTCGTATCGATGTCGGAGCCGTAACAACCGAGTTGCGCAAACCCGGTGTCGTCGAGCAGCACGATCACCACGTTGGGTGCGTCACTTCCCGGATGCGGCGGCTCGGCCCAGTGCGGCTCCGAGTCGGCGAGGGTGCGGCCGATAGTTCCGTTGAAGTCGTTCATGAGTGGTCCTCGTCAATCACGGTGAGGTCGGGAGCATCCCGGCTGCGACGGCTGCGGCGCGCGTGGCCGGATGGTCGTATGGCGGTTCGGTCAGGCGGCGGAGACGGTTGCGCCATGGGCCGTAACGCCAGGCCATCTCCTCACCGTCGAGTCGGCGGGTCACGGCGACCACGCCCTTGTCGAACGGACGGAGTTTGTGCACCCCATCCTCGAAGGTTGCGGCGACGCGGATGCGCCGACCGCCGATGCCCGCGGTGTCATCGACCCCGTTGTCGAGCGTGCCATCACAGAACATGTCATGCACCAGCCCGCCGGTGGTGATGACGATGCGGTTCCCGGCCTGCTCGATGCGCTCGACGTGACCGGTCATGAACCCGTCGTACACCTCCCACACGCCGCGGAGATCGGGAACGTCAGCGCCGAGCGGTTCACGGCAGCCGTCGAGCGTACGCGCCGGCCACACATCCCACGATGCGTCGGGCTGGGTGTGATCGAGCGGGATGTCGACTGCTGAGGGACCCGTCCCGTCGAGTTCGGGGAGCAGATAGTCGGCGGGGTCGTGTGGTCGAGCCGTCGCTGCCATCATGGCCCGGCGGTTCTTGCCCGACAGCCGCTGCCACGTCGAGCTGATGGGATTGCTCATCGATCGCTCTCCTCTCTCACTCCTCCGTCGGTCCCCACACCTCGAGATGACCATCGCGTTCCACGCGGCGCAACGTGCGCAGATCGAGCAGCGGCTCGAGATCGACCGCGCCAAACACCTCCCGAACAGCGGCGTGCCCACCGGTATCGGCGAGCGCGAGATCGTCGTGCAGGCGCTGCATCAGCCAGAAGCGGTACGGCATGACCCCGGTGGAGATCTGCTGCCCGCGCCACTCGAACGTCGCCACGCCACCGCGTTCGGCCCCACGTGCGCCGGCCAGAGTGCGGTCGGCGGCATGCTCAAGTCCGTTCGTGCCGGGCTCGATGTCGGGATGGGCCGCGAGCCATTCGTTGGCGAACTCGACGTGGGCGGCGATCTCGGGGAGGTACTCGATCGCCACATAGCGCATCAACGCGAGCAGCGTGTCCGGGAGATCGTCAGGGTCGACGAGCCACTGGTCGTCGCGTGCGTACTCGTGAAGGTACGGCTCGGCCGTGGTCATTCGTTCCACCCAGCGACCCACCCGTGGCGCCCGTTGCTTGATGAGCATCGAGGGCTTCGGATCGCGGTACAGATGCGCCCACATCGCCGCGATCAAGCCGAAGTCGCCGATCGTCGGCTGTCCGCCGAGCAGGTACGGGTGTTCAACGAGGTGCGCCGAAAACAGGTCGAGCCACTCCTCAAACGCCGCCTCGATCGCCGGAGCGCTCTCCGGTGTGACACCGAAGTTGACGGCCGCCCTGCGCATGCGCCCGCTGCTGCGGTCGAAGTACCGGCGTGCGGTCACGTCGTCGACGGGCGGGCTCAGGAGCGCAAACTCCGATGCGAGAAAGTCGAGGTTGTCCTCGTCGAAGTTCCAGCGATAGTGCATCGCCGGCCGCAACAACCCTTCGCCGCCGAACAACTCGAACACATGGGCGATCGCCAGCAACATGGGCGAGTCCGGGTACACCTCGAATCGCCGCAACGATTGGCCGGGACCCTTCTCGAAGTGATCGATGATGTCGGCACCGTCTTGGATGATCTCGCCGCCTGGGGTCTCCATCACCGGGATGATCCAGCGACCGACGGCCGGGACGATCTCGTTCAGGTAGCGGTTGGCACCAGGGCCAACCTCGACGAACTCGATGCCCTGCTTCCGTAGGTACGACCGAGCCTTGCCGGTGTAGAGCGACACCGGAGCGCCGTACAGCGTGTACCTCACGATGTGATCCGCGGGCCGTGCACGCGATTCACTTCTTGGTAGCGACCGAGTCGGCCAGCCGGTTGATGCGGCCGCGAACCCCGAGGGCGTACGTGTCAGCGATCGCGGTCTCGCGATGTTCGCTGTGTGCTGCGAGGCGATCGGGATCGAGCGCCACCGCCATGAACGCCGCCCTGCTGGGGAACGTGTTGAAGCGCACCTGATGCCATGAACGGCCATCGCCCAGGACGTCGCCGGTTCGGTCGCGGTGCCCAACGGGGTGCGCATCGATGGATGGTTCTCCGCCG
>JBCBSO010000058.1:0-11647 GCA_039819205.1 Actinomycetota bacterium | reverse complement strand
GACCGATGCGCCCGAGGCCACCGACGCACCCGAAACGACCGACGGCGAAGACGGTGATGGCGGTGGCGACCTCGCGGCCACTGCCGTCTTCCCCACACTTCCGCCACCGACCGGCGAGGCGATGAAGATCGGACTGGTCAACACCGAGGGCACACCCGGTCTCGACTTCCCCGACATCCGGATCAACGTCGGTGCCACGTTCGACTACCTCAACGAGCACGGCGGCTACGGCGACCGGCCGCTCGAACTTGTCAACTGCACCGCCGACGGTTCGCCCGAGGCATCTCAAGCGTGCGCCCAGGAGCTGGTTGGTGAGGGCGTCGAGCTCGTGCTCCTCGGCCTCGATCTCTTCCCCGACTACGCCACCTACACGGCATCGGCGCTCCCGGTGATCGGGCTGTTGCCGATTCTGCCCGGTGACTACACCGCCGATGCGCTGTTCTACACCGGCGGCAACGCCACCACGTTCGGTGCTGCAGCCGCAGTCGCCGATCAGTTCTTCGAGGCACGCAGCGTCGGCATCGTCAGCGCCGACAACGCCGGCGCGAACGCCAGTGAGGCCACACTCACCGCTGCGCTGGACATCGCCGGGATCGAACACACCACCGTGAAGGGTGGCGACAACGAGACCGATGCGGGGTACCAGGGCCTGATGCGTCAGGCGGCCGAAGGCAACCCCGACGTACTGGTATCGCTGTATTCCGACGCTGGCTGCATCGGCACGATGCGCGGCCGCGCATCGCTGGGCATCGACATCCCCGTGATCACCACCGGCATCTGCGGTGAAGCCGGCGTGATCGACGAGGTTGGCGACGACGCACTCGGCTGGTACTTCGTCGGCATCGAGACCGACGACCCGACACCCGAGCAGGCCATCTTGCAAGAGATCCTGTCGCCGGTGTTCGGCGTGCCGCCAGAAGAGGTGGCCGCGGAGGGCCTCGGAGCGCTCGCGCTGAACATGGCGATGTCGCTGGCGGTGTACTCCAACCAGCTCGTCGACGAAGGCGGCGACCTCACCGGGACCTCGTTGTACGACTTCTTCGAGACCGCTCCCGGCCTGCAGCAGTGGCCCGATGGTTCACCCATCGAGTGCGGCCGCAACGAGGCCTACCCCACGGTGTGTGCGTTCACCTTCCCCGTCGCTGAGTACCAGAGCGGCGGCGAGGTGGTCACCGTGCCCGGTCTTGAGGCAGTCGATGCCTTTGCCTACATGCCGTGACCGCGATCGACCGCTTCGGATCGACGTGTTGATCACCACCACGACGACGCGCCGGTGACGTCCAGCCGATGACCGATTACGCGTTCTATCTGCTGCTCGGAACCGGAGCGGGCGCGATCATTGCGGCGCTGGGCCTCGGGTTGGTGATCACCTTCCAGGGGTCCGGCGTCGTCAACTTCGGCTACGGGGCAATGACCATGTGGGTGGTCTACGTCTACGCCGATCTGCGCGAGGGCGCGTACGTGTTCCCCATTCCGGGCCTTCCGGCGCGGTACAACTTCGGCAACGACGTCGGATTCGTCTGGGCCTTGCTGCTGTCGTTGCTTACCGCAGCGCTGATGGGGTTACTCGTCTACTTACTCATCTTCAGACCGTTGGCGAAGGCGCCGGCGCTGGCCAACATCGTGGCCAGCGTCGGTCTGATCGTGATGTTCACGGCGTTGATCGACATCCGGTTCGAGGACAAGCAGAACATCCGGGTCGGGGGCATCTTGCCGCGCGAACCGGTGACGTTCGTCGAGGGCGTCACCGTCCCGCGCGACGGGTTGTGGCTGTCGTTGATCGTCATCGTGGTGGCCGCCGGATTGTGGGGATACTCGCGCTTCACCAAGCTGGGATTGGTGGTGCGGGCCGCTGCCGAGAACGAGAAGGGTGCCGTACTCCTCGGCTACTCACCGAGTTTCCTCGCCGGCTTCAGCTTCGTGCTCGCCAGCGTGGTGGGCGGATTCATCGCCATCCTTGCGGCGCCGATGATTCAGCTGACGTCGACGGTGTTCACGTTCGGCTACCTCATCCCTGCGTTGGGTGCCGCGCTCATCGGGAGCTTCCGCTACATCGTGCCCACGGTGGTCACGGGGTTCGCCATCGGGATGGTCCAATCGACATTCACCAAGTTGCAGGTCGACTGGAGCTGGTTCCCCGAGTACGGGGCACGCGAGGGGTTGCCGTTCCTGATCATCATCGTGGCGATGGTGTTCTTTGGCGAGCGATTGCCCGAACGGGGGAGCGTCGACGACTTGAAGCTGCCCGCCGTGCCGCCGGCAAAGGTCACACTGCTCTCGGCGGCGGTCCCGGTGACGCTGGCGGTGATCGGGTTGGTGTTCTTCGGGCCACTGTGGCGCGGGGCGATCATGACCAGCGTGATCGCTGCGGTGATCGCGCTCTCGTTCGTGGTCGTTACCGGATTCGCCGGCCAAACCTCGCTGGCCCAAATGGCGTTTGCCGGGATCGCCGGGTTTGGGCTGTCGAAAATGGCCACCGACTGGGGGATCCCGTTCCCGCTCGCACCGGTGCTGGCTGCATTGGTTGCCGCGGTGGTCGGCCTGATCCTCGGGCTGCCGGCGTTGCGATTGCGCGGCACCAACCTGGCGATCGTCACGCTTGCGGGTGGAGTAGCGATCTCGGAGTTCATCTTCAAGAATCCGAATTTCGTCGGCGACATCACCACCGGTGGTGCCCAGATCCCTGATCCGGAGTTGGGCAACTGGAACATGGCCTTGGTCCTCGGAACCAACTCGTCGCGGCCGATCTTCGGGATCTTCCTCGTGGTCGTGGCGGTGTTGATCGCGCTGCTCGTCGCCAACGTTCGGCGAAGTCCGACCGGTCGGCGGACGCTCGCCGTACGATCGAACGAACGCGCCGCCAGCGCAGCCGGCATCAACGTGGCATCGACCAAGTTGTTCGCGTTCGCCTTGTCGGCGTTCATCGCTGGTGTCGCAGGCACCCTGATCGGCTACCGCTTCGGTAGCGTGTCGGACGCCTCGTTCGGGGTCGTCGCGTCGTTGACCGCGCTGGCCGTGGCCTACCTGGGCGGTATCACCAGCGTGAGTGGTGCAGTCACGGCTGGCGTCGTCACCACGTCTGGGGTGGTGTTCTTCGCCACCGGCGAGGTGTTCGAGGCGTTCGGCACCTGGGAGGTGTTCGTCGGTGGACTGTTGCTGATCTTGACGGCGATTCTCAATCCGGAGGGGATCGCCGGGGGTATCCGCAAGTCGGTGGCCGAGGCGCGAGCCAAGAAGGCAGTGAAGGAGCAAGCCGAGGACGCGGCGCCCGACAAAGAACTCGTCGGTGCCTCTGCGGGCTCATGAGCGAGGTGTAGACGCGCACGGCCGCGCGGCGAAGGGTGTGAACTGACGTGACCGAACCGTTGAGCGAGAGTTGGGCAACGATCTGGGAGGCGCTTGCTGACGCCCAGCCCGACCACATTGCCGTGGTGATCGGCGACACCGAGATCAGTTGGCGCGAGTACGACCAACGGGCGGCGCAACTCGCCACGGGGTTCGCTGCACGAGGCGTCGTGACCGGCACGCGCGTGGCGCAGCTGATGTTCAACTGTCCCGAGTACATGGAGTCGGTGTACGGGGCGTTCAAGCAGCGGGCCACGCCGGTCAACGTGAACTACCGATACAAGGCGCCCGAGATCGCTCATGTGTGCAACGACGCCGGCGCCACCGCGTTGGTGTTCCACGGCTCGCTCGGCGAGCGCGTCACCGAAGCGTTGCCGTCGATGCCCACGGTGACGTCGCTGCTGCAGGTTGATGACGGTGCGCCGCTCGTGCCGGGCGCCGAGTGGTATCACGAGGTTGTCGCCGAGTCCGTGCCAGCGGCGCGCATCGAGCGCTCAGGCGACGACGTGTTGATGCTCTACACCGGCGGCACTACCGGCAATCCGAAAGGTGTGGTGTGGCGGCACGAGGATCTGTTCGGTGCGCTCGCGTTCTCGGCGTACATGACCGCTGGGCTCGAAGTACCGACGACCGTAGATGGTGTCGGGGCAACCGCGGCCGAGGTGCACGCTGCGGGAACGAGCCCCGTGATGTTGTGCGCACCGCCACTGATGCATGGCACGGCGCTGTTCTTGGCCATTGCCTCGTTCGTGATGGGCGGCACCGTTGTACTCCTCGGTGGCCGGCGATTCGACACCGAGGAGCTGTGGGACCTCGTGGCTCGCCACCGGGTGACACAGATCTCGCTGGTCGGCGACGCCTTTGCCCGCCCGATGACCGCGGCGCTCGACGCTGCCGAACGAGATGGCCGGGCGCCGGATCTGTCGTCGCTGCAGCGCATCGTGTCGACAGGGGCCACATTGTCGGCCGACCAGAAGCGGGCGTTCCAGCGGTACGCCCCGCAGATCACGATCCTCGACCTGATCGGCGCATCCGAAGGTGGCCCGTTTGCCGTGTCGATGACGCTGCCGGGGGAGGAGCCACCCGACACGGCGGTGTTCACCGCGCCGCCCGGTGTGGTCACCATCGACCCGAGCACTGGCGCCGTGTTGCCGCGCGGCAGTGACGTACCCGGCATGCTCGCCGCGACCGGTTCGATGCCGAGTGGGTACTACCGCGACGCCGCCAAGACGGCCGCGACGTTCCGCGAGATCGATGGCGTCCGCTACACGGTGCCAGGAGACTTCGCCACGATCGCCGACGATGGGAGAGTCACGCTGCTCGGACGCGGTTCGGTATGTATCAACTCCGGCGGCGAGAAGATCTATCCCGAAGAGGTCGAAGTCGCCGCGCGCGAGCATCCGAGCGTGATCGACGCCACCGTCGTCGGCGTCCCCGACGAGCGCTTCGGTGAGGCGGTCACGCTCGTGTGTTCGGTGTCGGCGCCGACCGAGGTCGACGAGGTGCTGGCAACGATCGGGGCGCACCTGGCCGACTACAAGGTGCCTCGCCATGTCGTGTTCGTCGACGAGGTCTACCGAGCACCGAATGGCAAAGCCGACTACCGGTGGGCCCGCGACACGGCCGTGGCGCAGCTGTAACGACACGATCGTGTGACAGGTGGGGTCAGACCCCAACTGTCACACCGGTGTGACAGGTGGGGTCTGACCCCAACTGTCACGTCCGGTTCAGGCGGGGCGCAGTCCGGCGAGTAGTGCGTCGATCACGTCGTCGGCGACCGAGTCGGCGACAGGCGGGGCCATTGTCGCCACCGTGGCGACACCATGCATCGCCGCCCACAGTGTGAGTCCGAGAGTGTTCACATCGCGGGCGACGAGGTCGCCGTCGTCGATCGCTCGTTGTACATCGCCGATTGCCGCGTCAAACACGCCCGTCGCTGCGGGCAGCTCGTTGTCGGCCTCGATCGGCACCGCGCGCGGCCGAAACATGAACATCACCCGGAACAACTCCGGCCGGTCGCGGGCGAAGGTGACATACGCCAGCGCCCGGTCGCGCACTCGCTCGATCGCCCGCTCGGCCGTCGTTTCGTATGCGGCCTCGAGTTCCTCGTATCCGAGCGCGGCAACCGCCTGGAGCAGGTCGTCTTTCGACCTCGCGTGGTCGTACAGGGCAGGTGCGGTCACGTCGAGCGCGCCGGCGAGGCCGCGCAGCGACAGCTGCTCGTGACCGTCGGCTTCGATGATTTGCCGCGCTTGGTCGACGATGCGGGCGCGTGTCAGCAGCGCCACGATGCACCGCTCGAGGCGTGGGCGACGGGGCGGATCGGCGGAACGTTCAGTCGGCGACCCAGCTGCCGTGGAATCCGGTGGGGATCCGTCGTGGGAGATGCACCTCGGCAATGGCGTCGGCGGCCATGTTCGAGGCGTCGAGGATCGTCAGATGCGACGTGTCGGTCGTCTCGTCGTGCACGTAGGTCATCAGGTACCCGTCGTCCTCGTTCGTTGCGCCTTCGGCGGGAACGAATACCGGCTCGCCGGGAACCTGGCCCTTCTTGAACACGTGCGATGTGCGCGAGCCCCCGTCGGCCATGTCGTACTTGAAGATCTCGCCAACCGTTCCGTCGAGGAACGAGGTCGACATCGTGTAGCCGTACCGGTTCTGTTGGCCGACCACCGAGTCGGGTACCCGTGGGAACTCCGACGAGCGATCGTCGAGCTGTCGCTCGGTGTAGTTGCCGGTGGCCCGATTGAAGCGCCATTCCCACATGTGCGGCATCTGCTCTTCTGGCGCGGCGACGTCCGGGTCGCCGATGTCGGAGCTGGTGCGCCAGATCTCCTGCAGGCGGCAGCCGTGCACCACGACGTCGTCGCCGTCGTCGTACGCGTTGAGGGTGTGGAACACGTAACACGGGTCGACGTCGAACCACTGCACGTCGGCGTCGGTGCCCTCGCGGGGCATCACCCCGAAGCGGGCCGGGTAGTCGTCGCTCCAGCGGATGGGCATGCCGCCTTGCATCGCCAGCTCCATGTCGAAGATGGCCGGCAGATCCATGAACACGGTGTGATTCCGCGACACGACGAAGTCGTGCATCATCGTCGGACCGGTCACGCTGATCTCTTCGGATTGGACGAGCTCGCCCGCCGCGTTCACCCGGTGGTACACGAGATACGGCGGGAGCGAGCTGTAGCCGAAGAACAGCAGATCGCCCGTGTCGGGACAGATCTTCGGGTGCGCGGTCATCGCCGTGGCCAGCTTGCCGTCGTAGTCGTTGGGTCCGACCGTGTCGAGGTCGTTAGTGAGCACGTACGGGAACGAGCCCTCTTCGAGCGCCAGGATCTGCCCGCCGTGGCCGATCACGTGGGTGTTGGCGACGCCGACGGTGTAGTCGAACTTCAGCGTCTCGGTGTTGAGATACATGTCCATCCGCTCGACGCCAGGATTGGCGTAACAGGGCGTGCGCACGTAGCGGTTCTTGTACCAATTGGCGCCGCCCTCGCCGAGCTCGATGCCGTGGATCATGCCGTCGCCAACGAACCAGTGATCGGACTGGCCGGTCTGCGGGTTGGCGCCGTTGCGCACATAACGTCCCTGCAACTCGGGCGGAATCGACCCCTTCACTTCGAGGTCGGTCAACGTGACCTCGTCGAACACCGGTGCGCGGTTGTCGCGCAGATGCCAGGGCAGCTGCTCGGTGGTGGTGTCCGGTGTCGATTCGGTTGCGGTCATGGGCGCTCCTTGGGTCGAAGTGGGACGGCTGCGTGCACGAACGCACGAATCCCCCGCTGAACAGTGTTCAGCAACGGCGGCTCGGGGTCAAGGAACTTCTTGAAGGTGCGTTAAATTTGTCGGCAGCGGCCATCGCCGACGTGGCGAGCTGTGACCCGAGGGGTGCAATGACGAGAGAGCAACTGGTGTCGATCGCCAAGCGGGCGCTGGCGCACCGCGCCGCTGGTACGCAGGATCAGGCCGCCGGCGTCGTCTCCGTGCCGAGCAGCCACTACACCGATCCGGAGCGGTGGTCGATCGAGATGGATCGTGTCTTCGGCCGGCTCCCGTTAGTAGTGGCCGCGTCGTGTGAACTGGCCGAACCCGGCAGCTTCGTGTCGGGTGAGACCCACCACACGCCGTATCTCGTCAGCCGCG
Organism: Actinomycetota bacterium; assembly: GCA_039819205.1. GTDB lineage: Bacteria > Actinomycetota > Acidimicrobiia > Acidimicrobiales > Ilumatobacteraceae > JABSQH01. The sequence goes on along the minus strand of JBCBSO010000058.1, from coordinate 4,159 downwards.
GCGCCGATGGTGAGCTGCGGGCGTTCCACAACGTGTGTAGCCATCGTGGGGCGATCGTCACACCACCCGGCAGCGGCGTCGCTCGACGACACACGTGCCGTTATCACGCCTGGACCTACGACGACCGGGGGCACCTCGTTGGGATTCTCGATGCGGACGACTTCGGGGACATCGATCGTGACTGCATGGGGCTCGCGCCGTTGCGGTGCGCCGAGCGTGCCGGGCTGGTGTGGATCGTGCCGAGCGACGAGGCGACGATCGACATCGACACCTTCCTGTGCGGCTACGGCGACATGCTCGAGCATCTCGAGCTCACCGATTGTCATCCGGTCGGTCGGCAGACCATCGCCGGGCCGAATTGGAAGATCGCCTACGACGGGTATCTCGACTTCTACCACCTGCCGATCCTGCACCGTGACTCGTTCGGGCCGGACATGTCGACCAAGGCGCTGTACGACGCCTGGGGTCCCCACCAGCGGGCGACCTCACCCGATCAGGGTTTCGAGCGGCTGATCGACGTGCCGGAGACCGAGTGGTCGTCGCGTCACATCAACGGCGGCGTGTGGACGATCTTTCCTCACGTGTCGATCGCCACGATGGACGCAGCTGGCCGGATGTACATGGTGTCGATCCTGTCGCCTGGCCCCGATGCGGCATCGTCGACGACGACGCAGCTGTTCTTGCATACCCGCGAGCTCGACGAGTCGCGTGCGGCGATCGCCAGCGAGCAGATGGCGTTCTTCGAACGCGTGGTGCGCGAAGAGGACTATGCGATGGGTGCGGGCGTGTATCGGGCATTGCGCTCTGGTGCGAAGCAGTCGGTCCTGTTTGGGCGCAACGAAGGCGGCGGGCAGCGGTTTCACGCCTTCCTCGATCGCCTGTTGGAGACGAGTGATGGCGACGTATCGCAGCTGTTCGTCGACGCCGCGGCGGAGTCGAAGCGACCGTCGCCGTGAGCCGGCCGCAGTCGATCGACGAGGTCGATGTGTTTGCCGCGGACACGATCGAGGACTGGTACCCGACCTACGACCTCCTGCGACAAGAGTGTCCGGTGTACCGAGTGCCCGGCACCGACACGTACTTCGTCACCCGCTACGACGACATCATCACCGTGCTGCGCCAGACCGACGTGTATCGACGCGGCGACGGCGGCACCCGACCGCTGTTGCGTGACCCGCAGGCCGCTGCCTACTACGCCGAACACGGTTGGCCGAAGCGACTGCCGCTCGGCATCGATCCGCCGAAGCACCGGCGCTACCGGGAGATGGTCGACCACTTCTTCAACGTCGCTGGAGCAGAGCAGCAACGGCCGCTCATCGAGGCGATCGTCGACCGGCTGATTGACGACATGGCGCACGCTGCGGGAACCGGCCGCCCGGTCGACTTCCTCGACGCGTTCGCCGTGCCGCTCCCGGTCGAGGTGATCACCACGATGATCGGCTTCCCGCTCGCCGACATCGAGCAGCTCAAACGGTGGAGTGAGGCCTGGGTCGCGCCGTTCTCGCTGCAGCTCGATGCCGAGCAAGAGCGCGAGGTCGCCCGGCTGAACGTCGAGTTCCAGCACTACATCGCCGAACACATCGCGCAACGCCGGGTGGCGCCGACCGACGACGTCATCAGCTATCTGGTGACGACACCGGTGCGATTGGCCAACGGCGACCGCCCGCTGCGCGACGACGAGATCATCAACATGATCGATCACCTCTACATCGGAGGCAACGAGACGACCACCTTCGCGCTGGCCTCGGGCATGTGGTTGCTCATCGAGCATCCGCAGCTACAGGCGACGTTGCGTGCCGACCCGATGAAGATCCCGGCGTGGGTCGACGAGGTCCTACGCCTCGAGTCGCCGACGCAAGGCATGGACCGACACACCGCGGTCGACGCCGAGCTCGGCGGCGTGACGATCCCGCAGGGGTCGCACGTACATATCCGCTATGCCGCTGCGAACCGCGACGCCGATCAATTCGAGTGCCCGGCCGACGTTGACCTCGATCGATCGAACGGGTCGCGCCACCTGGCGTTCTCGTTGGGCGAGACGCACTGCCCGGGTGCCGGGTTGTCGCGGCTCGAGCAGGTGATCGCCACGACGGCGCTCCTCGATCGGTTCGACAACCTGGCATTCGCCGACGGGGCGAACGACTTCCACCACGCCGTGAACTTCACGCTGCGCGCCTTCGACGCGCTGCAGATCACCTTCGACGATCGTCGGCCGCCGCCCACCAACCCTCAAAGTGGGGCAGCAGGGCCCGATCGACCAACTCCACGATGAGCCCACTCGGCGGCTGCAGGTAGCTGAAGAAGCCGTACCCGTCGTCCGGAGGCTGGAACGCGGCGACCAGCTGCCACCCGAACCCGATCAGCCGCTCGGTTTCGACAGCCACGTCGTCGACCCACACCCCGGTGTGGTGCGTACCCGGTTGCTCACGCCCGTCCCAGAAGGTACCGGCAGCGCCTTCGAGGAGCTCGACGTGCTGCGGCCCCTTCGTGGAGTACGTGTACCGCAACCGCACCTCGTGGGCGCCAGCAGACGGCGTCCAAATCGGCTGGTTGTCGGAGGTTCGTGGCTCGGCCCACGTGATGTCGAGTGCATCGCCGAGTTCGCGCATCGCCGCGTCGAGGTCGCCGACGCGCACGCCGAGGTGGAACGTGTCCCGCAGATCGATCATTGCTCGTCGACGCGTCAGCCCAGCGGCTGGTCGAGATCGGCGGGCCGCTGCAACAGTTGTGCGACGGTACGTGTGAATTCGGCGGCGAGCGCACCGTCGAACACACGGTGGTCCCACGTGAGCGACAGCGTGACCCGGGCAGCCGTGTCGAGCTGGCCGTCGCGGACGACCACGTCGTCGCGCACTCGCCCCACCCCGAGGATCGCCGCGTTCGGTGGGTTGATCACCGGCGTGAACCCGTCGACGCCGTAGACCCCCAGCGTGGTCACGGCGAACGTGCCGCCCTCGAAGTCGGTGAAGCCAAGCGAGCCCGATCGGGCGGCCTCGGCGAGGCGCGACGACTCGGCGGCGAGATCGATGAGATCGCGGTGCGCGGTGTTGCGGATCACCGGTACGACGAGTCCGTCGTCGACCGCCACCGCAAGCCCGATGTGCACCTCCGGCAGCAACGCGATGCCGTCGTCGGTGACCTGGCTATTGACCCGGCCATGCTGGGTGAGCGCCCGCGTCGCTGCGGCGACGACGTAGTCGGTGTAGGTCGGTACGCGGGCACCCATCTCCTTGCGCCGTGCCCGGTCAGCCGTGATCGCATCGGCGTCGGCGTCCATGAACAGCGACAGCTGGGCCATCTGTTGTAGCGAGCCATGCATGCGGCTGGCGATCGCCCCGCGCATCCCAGTGAAGGCGACGACCTCGGTCGGTTCCTGTGTGGCGGGCGGGAGGCTGGGCGACGCTGACGAGGCCGGTTCGCTCGAGGCGGCGAGGAGTGTGCGCACGTGACGGGCAACCGCTTCGCGAGTGACCCGTCCGTCCGCCGGGTCGACGTCGACGGTGCTGAGGTCGAGCCCGAGCAGGTCGGCGAGCTGCCGGGCCGCGGCGGTGGCCGTCACGGAGCCGACACTCGGCGGCACGGACGAGCGTGGTTCGGGTGCCGCGCGGCGATCGTCGGGTGACGTCGGTTTGGTCGGCTGCCTCGCTGGGGTGTCGACGCCGTCGAGGTCCTCCGACACGATCCGCCCGCCCGGTCCCGATCCGGTCACGCCGGTCAGGTCGATGCCCCGCGCGGCGGCCACTCGACGGGCGTTCGGCGACGCAAACACCCGTCCGCCGGCCGGAGTCGGGGCGGGCGCAGCCGGTGCTCCGGTTGGTGCTGCTGCGTCCGATGTCAGTGCCGAGTTTGGTGTTGACCGTGATGATCCGGCCGTCGCTGGTCCGGCCGCCGTCGCTGATGCGCCGCCGCCTGGTGTCGACTCTCCGTCGCCAAGGAACCAGCCGATCAACTCGCCGCACGCGTACGTTTCGCCGACCGCGCCGATCAGCTGCAGCCGGCCGGACGCCGACGCTTCGATGTCGGTTTCGGTCTTGTCGGTCTCGATCCGCAGCACGACCGCGCCGGCGGCGACATCGGCATCGTGGTCGACGAGCCACTCGGTCGTGCTGCGGATCGAGACCGACAAGACCGAAACCGACATCGAAGCGTCGGCGTCCGG
>JBCBSO010000057.1:0-11646 GCA_039819205.1 Actinomycetota bacterium | reverse complement strand
AACGGGTTCGCCACGAACGGCACGATCTGTACGTGGTAGGTGTCGAGCCAGTTGAGGCGGTTGACGATCAGCAACAGTGGGACCGACACGCTCTGGAAGGGCACGATCATCAGGGCGACGATCAGCGCCAAGAGAATGCGTCGGCCTGGCCACTGCAGCCGAGCGAGGCTGAACGCACACATGCTGTTGACGATGAGGCCGAACCCGACCGTCAGCGTCGTGATGAGCACGCTGTTGAACAGCGACCTCGCCACACCGTCGCGGTCGAACACATCGCGGTAGTTCTGTAGCGAGAACGTGCGCGGGATGAACGCCCAGATCGATTGCTGATCGGCGAGGATCTGCGTCTCGTCAGGCTGCAGCGACAACACGACCATCGCGACGACGGGGAAGACGAAGAACACCGCAAGGGCGATCATCAATACGTAGAGGAGAACGCGACGGACACGCCGCCGGCGCCTCGAGGCACGTGCCTCGTCGTCGATCTCGAGTGGCTCGGTGGTTGGGGCGAGCACGGTCATGATGCGTCCACCGTCCGTTCCTCTTTGAGCAGTCGTCGTTGGAGGAAGGCGATGATCAGCACCAGCACGAAGTAGAAGACGCCGAGTGCCGATCCGAGGCCAACTTGGCCCCGTTCGAAGCCGAAGTTGATCAGCCGCAACATCATCGTCTGCGTGGCGTCTTGTGGGCCGCCTTCGGTGAGCACCTTGACCTGGTCGAACAGGGCGAACGCCAAGATGGTGGTCGACAACACGACGAAGATCGTCGTGTTGCGCAGCTGCGGCAGCGTGACGTGGCGGAACTGTTGCCATGCGCTGGCGCCGTCGATCCGTGCCGCCTCATACAGGCTGTTGGGAATCGCCTGGAGTCCAGCGAGGTAGATCACCATCTGGAAGCCGACCCCCTGCCAGATCGACATGATGATGATCGCGGCACGCGCCCCGTTGCGATCGAGTAGCCAGTTGAGGAACTCGAAACGCTCAGGGGTGAGGTAGCCGAACGACACAGCGTCGAGCACGCCGTTGATCAGGCCCGACGTGGGGTTGAAGAAGAAGCCCCACATCACGGCGACCACCACCATGACCACGGCGACCGGTGCGAAGTACACCGTGCGGAACCCGTTGCGGAACTTCACTTTCTGGTTCACCAGTACGGCCAGCCCGAGCGCCATCGCGGTCTGTAGTGGAACAACGACGAGCACGAAGATCCCGTTGAAGATCAACGCCGAGCGGAACGACTCGTCTTCGAACAACCGGGTGTAGTTGCGGAAGCCCACCCACTCGGTCGGCAAGTTGGGATTGGGTACGAGCCGTTGATCGGTGAACGACGAGAACACGGCGAGCACGAACGGCGCGATGAGAAAGGCGCCGAGGAGCACGATTGCGGGGAGCGCAAACAAGGCGCCCGTCCCCAACTCTTTGGCTCGTCGCCGGCGTGATCGTCGCGGGGGCGGCTCGGCATCGTTGGCGGTGTTGGTCGGACTCATCGTCGCGGCCATCGCAGCTCCTCTCTCGGCGGTCGGGTGGCTCGCTCGCCGCGTGGACGAGTGTCGCGTTCGATGGCGAGGGGTTCGTGGGGTTCAGCCGGGGGGTTGGCCCGGCTGAACCCCACACCATCCGCAGTGGAGGGGGGCCTCACACCGCATCCGGGTCGGGAACAGGTCCCGACGGTCTGTGTCGCGTCAGCTACCGGTGGGGTAGCCGGAGTTGTCCTCGATGTCCTGGTCGATCGCCGCGGCCGCATCCGACAGCGTGGACTGCACGTCGGCGCCGGAGATGATGTCGGCGATCACCTGGGCGAACTCCTCGGTGATGGTGGCGTAACCGGGGAAGATCGGTCGCGGCACGCCGCGGCCTTCGGAGAGCTGTTGCGCAAAGATCTCGAGCGGGCCGCCCTCTTGGTACAACTCCGACTGCTCGAGCGCCGAGAATCGGGCGGGGACGGCGCCGTTGCCGGCGGTCATCCGCAGGATCTCGTCGGTCGACACGAGGTGACTGAGCACCTCGTAGGCGGCCGCTGGGTCCTCGCAGGTGCTGGTGATGCCGTAGTTCCACGAGCCCATGCCGGTCACCGTTTCGCCACCGAAGTTCGGCATCGGCAACACGAGCAGGTCCTCGCCGAGGGCCTCGGAATGTGGCAGCCACTGCCAGTGGCCGACGTAGGAGATCGCCGACGTCTCGGAGCCGAAGAACGAATCGTCACCAGGCGTCGCCGGGTCGACCCACCCGTTGTCGAACCACGACTGGAAGGTCTCCAGTGCGGCGACCGCCTCGGGTCCGTCGAGCGTGCCGCTGGCGCTGAGATAGTCGCTGCGATCGATGAGATCGCCGCCGAAGCTCTGCACGATCGGCGAGAAGCCGTACGTGTACCACTCGCCCTGGCCGTAGTTGATCTTCAGGTCGAGTGGGAACTCGATCCCGTCGACCTCGGCCAAGTCGGCGAGGATCGTCTCGAACTCCTCGAGCGTCCACGGCTCGTCGAAGGTCGGGATACGCGCATCGACTTCCTCGAGGTAGCGGGCGTTGGCGTACAGGCCAAGACCCGAGTCGAACTGGCCGAGGCTGAACAGCTCGCCGTTGTAGGTGCCCTGCTCGATGATCGAGGGCAAGAAGTCGGCGCGTGTCTCATCGTCGACGAATTCGTCGATCGGGATCAGGAAGTCAGACCATGCGAAGTTGTAGACGAACGGTCCGTCGAAGTCGAGCACGCACGGCAGGTCGCCGGCGAGTGCCGCTGCGTTGACCTGGTCGGTGTAGGTGCCACCGGGGATGTCGGTCTTGTCGATCTGGATGTCCGACCGCGAGCTGTTGAACGCCTCGACTGCCGCGTCGGTCGCTTCTTGCTCCTCGGGGGTGCCGGTGTGCCACCACATCGAGACGGTCACCGCATCGCCGCTGGCATCGGAGCTGTCGTCGCCGCTATCGCTGTCGCCAGCGTCATCGCCGTCATCACCCGCGGCGGCGTCGGTGGCTGCGGTCGACGAGTCGCCGTCGGAGCTGTCGTCGTCGCTGTCGCTGCCGCAGGCCGCGATCGCCAGGCCGAGCGCGGCCACAACGGCGGTGGTGCGCACCGTGCGGGTCCGCCGCGAAACACTCTGATACATCGGATCTCCCCCTAATGAGTCGCAGTCGAAACGTCCATGTGATCGATCACTCGGATGTTCGACTAATACGTAACAGTAATTCGATACAGTAAAACCTTCGGTCGTTCGGGTCAAGGGGTAAGATCGAGGTACCGGGGCCACGGTCGACGAAGTGTGTCGACGGGGGTCGCTGATACCGATGACCAAACAACCCCGAGTTCATCGTGCCCGACGGCGGCCGTCGATGCGCGACGTCGCCGAGGCGGCTGGCGTGTCGCAGACGACCGTGTCGTTGGTGCTCAATGACGCAGCCAACTCCGGTATCCCTGACAACACCAAGGCGCGGGTGCGGGCCGCCGCTGACGAGGTCGGCTATCGCACCAACCGACTGGCCCGGGCGATGCGTCTCGATCGCACCGAGACGCTTGGGTTCGTGTCGGAGAACATCGCCACGACGCCGTTCGCCACGCGCATGATCAAGGGCGCCCAAGATGCGGCGTGGGAAGCAGGCCATCTGCTGCTGATCTTCGACACGGGCGCGATCACGAGTCCGAACCACTCTGAACGCGAGCGCCTCGCCGTCGAGCAGCTCCTCGAACGCCAGGTCGATGGCATCGTCATCGCGTCGATGTATCACCGTGTGATCGAGCCGCCGGCTGCGCTGAGCGAGGTGCCAGCGGTACTGGTCGACCTGCGCGCCAAGAACGGAATGGTCACCTCGGTGGTACCCGACGAGCACCGCGCCGCCTACGACGCCACTCGCCACCTCATCGAGCGAGGGCACACACGGATTGCCCATCCAACCATCGATTACCCCGGCGCCGTCGCCGCGGCGGCACGTCTCGATGGGTACCGCGCGGCGCTACTCGACCATGCGATTGCCGACGATCCGGCGCTCGTGATCACCGAACCGTCCGACACGCCTGGCGGGCGGACGGCGGCGCGCCGGCTGTTGTCGTTGGACGATCCGCCGACAGCGATCTTCTGTTACAACGACCAGTCGGCGATGGGCGTGTACCAGCACGCCGCTGAACGGGGCCTGCAGATTCCGAGTGATCTTTCCGTCGTCGGATTCGACGACCAAGAACTCATCGCCGCCGAGCTCGTGCCCGGACTGACCACCATGGCCCTGCCGCACTACGAGATGGGTTACTGGGCGGTCGAGCACCTGCTCGGGATCGACTCCCACCCCGACCCGATACAGCACACGATTCCCTGCCGATTGGTCGAACGGTCGTCGGTGGCGCCACCCCGTCCGGGTTCGTGACATACGCCGCGCCCAACGCGCGGTGCTGTCGAACTGGGATCGAGATCAGCGCGACTTGGTGCTGAACGTACAACGCCCGACGGCGACCAGCCGGTCGTCGGCATCGATCACGTCGACATCGACCACGCCGATCGTGCGCCCGGCGCGACGCACCGTGGCCACGGCGTGCACGTCGCCGGTCGCCGGGCGGAGGTAGTCGGTGCGCATGTCGATCGTCGACGGCGGGTTGTCGGTGACCATCACCAACAGGAACGTGCCGGCGGTGTCGATTAGCGAGGCGATCGCTCCACCGTGGAGCTGACCGAGGCTGCCGGCCCGCGTGAGGTGATCGGCGAGTGGCATGTCGACGCGCATCGTCTGGGCCTCCTCGTCGATCTCGGTGATGCGCATCCCGCACGTGTGGGCGAAGGGCACGGCGTCGAGAAACGATTGCAGGGTCTCGAGCCGGTCTGCAGAGGTCATCGGACTGATCCGTTCGGCACGATCATCGATTTGCCGACCACCTGGCGGTCGATCAGCTCGGTCATCGCCGCTGCGAGTTCGTCGAGCGGTCGCACTGAGTGGATCAGCGGCTGCAGTGCCCCAGAAGCGACCATGTCGAGCACCACTTTCTGTTCGTCGGGGAGCCAGCCGTTCGACCCAATGATGTTCTGCTCGAAGCTCCAGATGTACCGGATGTCGGTGGGCGGCTCGAATCCGGCGGTCGCCCCGCAGGTAAGCATCCGGCCGTCATTGCGCAAGCAGTGCAGCGACTGCGCCCACGTGTCGCCGCCGATGTAGTTGATGATCACATCGGCGCCGCCGCGGCCCAGCATTCGTGGTCGTCCGCAGATGTCGTGGACGGACTCGACCCAGTCGACCTCGCTCGTGTCGATCACGTGGTCGGCGCCGATCTCGGTGAGCTTGTCGAGCTTCCACTTGGCGCTCCCGGTGGCGATCACTTCGGCGCCGGCGGATTTGGCCAGTTGCACGCAACACGTGCCGACGCCGCCGGTCGCGCCGAGGATCAGCACCTTTTCGCCATCGCTGACCGCGCCGCGGGTGACCATCATTCGATACGCCGTCCCGTACGCGATCGGCAGCGATGCTGCGTCGACATCGGAGACGCCGTCGGGAGTGGCGATCAGATTCGACGCCGGGATGCGCACGAACTCGCTTGCTGCGCCGAGTCTCGTTTCGCCGGTCATCCCTTCGCCGAGGACGAACGGGTGCGGGCACATCCGATCGCCAACGGACCAGCCGTCGACCTCTGGCCCAGTGGCGACGATCGTTCCAGCGAAGTCGCCGCCAGGCGTCATCGGCAGTGGTGTCTTCAGCCCAGTCGTGCCCCCGAGGATCATCGGATCGAACCCGTTGAGCGACACCGCTCCGACGCGGATGATCACGTCGTTCGGGCCGCACGTCGGGTCGGCGACGTCGGCGAGTCGCAACTGTTCGACGCCACCGTGTTGAGCGAATTGGATCGCACGCATCGTTTCAGAGCAGTCTTCCGGGCCCGAAGTCGTCTCCGGTCGGGAGGGGTTGGCCGTCGGGATCGTCGCGACGGACCATCCACCATGCCGCAACGGCCACCACGATCACGAACCCGACGATGCCGAGCGCGGCGAGTTCGGTGTTGTCGTCGTCGGTATCGCCGGCGGGCTGATCGTTCTCGTCCAATGGCGCCGACGTCGCCGGTTCGTTCGTCGATTCGCCTGGCGGTTCTGTCGAGGGGGGTTCTGTCGACGGTGGCTCGGTCGACGCCGGCTCGGTCGGCGCCGACTCGTCTGGCAGGGGCTCGTCTGGCGATGACGTACCGGAGAACGAGAACGCCATCGCGATGAGCGCGGTGGCCACGGCGGTGCGCACGGATCGCCCGCTCATGGTTCGTCCTCGACTGCGCCAGCGCGGTATTGCTCGATCCATTCGAGCGCGTCGGCATGTGCGCTCCTGACGGTTTCGCCGATGAACGCGCCGCTGCGGTACAGGTTGTGCGTCCCGATCACATCGGTTGCGCCGGTGACGCGCAGCTGACGGATCACACGGCTGTTGTCGGTGACGAGCATCAGCTTGCTGTCGACGTCGCGCAGCTCCTGGGCGTACGTCTCTAGTACTTCGATGAGTGTGGCGCCGGCGTCATCGGCGCCGCGGATGCGCAAGATCACCACGCTGTCGCGCGAGGCCGGTGTGACCGACGGGATCTGTTCGATCAGCGTTGCCGCCGTGGCGAAGAACAGTGCGCCGTAGGGCTGCAGCACGACCACCTCACCCGCCGGTACCTCGGCGGGCGGATCGACCTCCTCGACCCGCCCGTCGGGATGGAAGACGAGTTGGCGGGTGCGCAGGCGTGTCGACTGTTGAATCACGAACAGCAGCACCGACATCCCGACCCCGACCAACACGGCGAACTGCAGTGGGATGATCATCGTGAGGATCAGCGTCACCGTCATCACCGTGGCCGGCACGCCGCCCGTCTTGACCACTGAGATGATCTGGGCGGGGCGAACCGTTCCGACGCCGACGACGATCAGCAACGCGGCCAGCGACGGCATGGCGATGAGCTCGATCACGCCGGCAAACACCAAGATCACCACCGCCATCACGACCGCGGCGAAGAACGCTGCGGCGCGGGTGCGCGCTCCGGCGGTGGCCATGAGCGAACTGGCCGACATCGAACCGCCCACGGGCATCCCGCGAAACAGCCCAGCGGCCACATTGGCCGCCCCTTGGGCGACGAAGTCCTGGGACTCGTTCTGTGGCGCGCCGTCCTCGTTTGGAAACCCCGCCGACACGCCCGCTCCCTGCACGAGTCCGACAAACGCCAGGCTCACCGCGGGAACGATGAGGGCGCCGACGTCACCGAGTGACGGTGCGGCGATGAACGGCAGCGCGCGGGGGACCTCGGCGATGTCGGCGACCTGCTGAATGTCGCGATCGAACGCCCGGAACACGCCGGCCACGGCCGAACCAGCGAACACTGCGACCACCAAGCCGAGGGCGCCGAGCTTGGTCCGTTGCAGCGCGACGATCAGTGCCACCGTGACGAACCCGACGGTGATCGTTGGTATGTCGACCCGAAAGATGTTGAACAACAGGTCGAAGGCACGCACCACTCGGTTGCTGCCCTCCGAGTCGTACCCGGTGAAATCGTCGAGCTGGCCCAACACGATGTTGATGCCGACCGCCGTGATGAACCCGGTCATCACCGAGTTCGAGACGAACCGGAGGTACTTGCCGAGGCGCAACACACCGGCGACGATCATCACGAGCCCGGTGAGAATCGACAGCGTGTACAGCGCCCGCGCCGGGTCGTCACGTGCGTTCAGATCGACGTCGGCGACGATGATCGCCATTGCGCCGGTGCCCTGAACGGCCATGAACGCCGTGCTGGTGAAGAGCGCCCCGCCGGCGAGCCCGTACAGGTACGCATACAACCCGGCAACCGGGTTCACACCCGCGAGAAGGCCGCTCGCCAGGCCATCGGGAACGCTCTCGACGCCGAGCACCAAACCCGCCATCGCATCGTCTTTCACCGTGCGCTTGGAGACCAGCGTGCGCGGTCGAAGCACCGGGAACTGCATCGCGACGTGACGGTAGTGCGGGCGAGACGGCGGCCGTGCCGTCGTGCATCCACTGCCGATGCGGCGCCCGTTGCGCGCCCGGGCGAATCGCAGTGCGGCGTTGGGCGGCGCGGCCGGCAGAATGGCTGGTGCATGTCCGACCCCGTTGTCACCCTCTCGTCGCTGCTCCAGCCGGTGTTCGACGCGCTCGCCGACGATGGTGCGGCGGATCCGACCGTGCGTCCATCCGAGCACGCCGACGCGCAGATCAATGGCGCGCTGCCGCTGGCCAAGCGCGTCGGGACGAACCCGCGCGAGTTGGCCCAACGGGTGGTCGACGCAGGGGCGCTCGACGATGTGGCATCGGCCACCGAGATCGCCGGGCCCGGGTTCATCAACGTGACGTTCTCGGGCGGATTCCTCTCAGCGGAGCTGGCGACCGTGTCGAGCGATGAGCGTCTCGGGGTCGCCGCAGCCGATCCGTCGAAGACGATCGTCGTCGACTACTCCCACCCGAACGTCGCCAAGGAGATGCACGTCGGCCACCTCCGGACGACGATCATCGGTGACTCGCTCGTTCGGACTCTCGCGTTCGCCGGCCATCACGTGATTCGCGAGAACCACATCGGAGACTGGGGACGACCGTTCGGGATGTTGATCGAGCATCTGCTCGATCTCGGTGAGGACGCCGCCGCCGACGGGTTGACCCAGGGCGATCTGGATGGCTTCTACCGCTCGGCCAACAAGAAGTTCGATGCAGATCCTGAGTTCGCCGAACGCTCCCGCCAGCGGGTGGTGCTGTTGCAAGGCGGCGACGCCGACACGCTCGCCCTGTGGCAGCGGCTCGTCGATCTGTCGACGGAGTACTTCAACACGGTGTACGACAAGCTCGGGGTGCTGCTCACCGACGACGATCTCGCCGGGGAGAGTCAGTACCAGCCGCTCATGCCCGACACGTTGGCTCGGCTCGAGACGTCGGGCCTGCTCGTCGACGACGACGGCGCCCGGGTGGTGTTCCCGCCGGGCTTCACCAATCGCGACGGCGATCCGTTACCGCTGATCATCCAGGCGCGCACGGGCGGATTCAACTACGCCACCAGCGATCTGGCATGCGTGATCGATCGCGTCGAGCGGCTCGACGCCGACCTGATGTTGTACGTCGTCGATGCTGGCCAGTCGCAACACTTCCAGATGATCTTCGAAGTCGCTCGAATGGCCGGCTGGCTCGATGACACAACGCAGGCGGTGCATGTTCCGTTCGGTGTGGTGCTCGGCGAGGATCGCCGTCGGTTGCGGAGCCGCAGCGGAGAGCCGATCAGGCTTGTCGAGCTCATCGACGAAGCGGTCGAGCGCGCTGCGGCCGCGATCGCCGAGAAGAACCCTGACCTCGACCCAGACGAACGCGCCGAGGTGACTCGCATGATCGGCATCGGTGCGTTGAAGTACGCCGAGCTGTCGAGTGACCGGGTCAAGGACTACGTGTTCGACTGGGATCGGATGTTGTCGTTCGACGGCAACACTGGGCCGTACTTGCAGTACGCCCATGCACGGATCTGCTCGCTGTTTCGCCGCGCCGAGGTGGAACGGGCCGCTGTGCGCACTGTTCCGATCGAACTGGGCGAACCAGCGGAGCACGCGCTAGCGCTCCGCGTCCTTGCCTACCCGACGGCGATCGACGCCACGCTCGATACCTACTCGCCGCACAAGCTCTGCACGTACCTGTACGAGCTGGCCACCGATTTCACGTCGTTCTACGAACGGTGCCCCGTGCTGAAGGCGGACGAGCCCACCCGCACGAGCCGGCTCGCGCTGGCCGATCTCACGGCACGCGTGCTGGCCCACGGACTCGGCCTGCTCGGGATCGACGCGCCGGAGCGGATGTGAACGCGCGGCCGGTCGCCCGCCGTCTGCTCCCAGATCACGCCACGGTCGAGCCCGACGGTGCGCTGGCGATCGGTGGCTGTCGGGTTGACGAACTCGCCGCCGAGTTCGGCACACCACTGTTCGTCTACGACGAGGCGCAGCTGCGGGCACGCTGTCGGGCCGCGGTCGACGCATTCGGACCGGGGCGTGCGATCTACGCCACCAAAGCGTTCCTCTGTAAGGCGATGGCGCGCGTCGCCTACGAGGAGGGGATGTCACTCGATGTTGCTTCTGGTGGCGAGCTCGCCGTGGCGCTCGCTGCCGAGGTTCCGGCCGCGGCGTGCATCATGCACGGCAACAACAAGTCGGTCGACGAACTGCGCACGGCGATCACGTCGGGGGTCAGCCGGATCGTGGTCGATTCGTTCGACGAGCTCGACCGGCTCGACTCGCTACACGCCGCGGGCGTGCGCACACCGGCTGGCACTCCGCCGGCGGTGCTGCTGCGGATCACCCCCGGTGTCCACGCCCACACGCACGAGTTCATCGCCACCGGACAAGACGACTCGAAGTTCGGGTTCAACCTCGGCAACGGCGATGCGTTGCGTGCGGTCGGCCGCGCGGGCGACGCGTCGTCGGTCGAGTTGGTCGGGCTGCACTGTCACATCGGCTCGAACGTGTTCGAGGCGTCGTCGTTCGCCAAGGCGGCCGAGGTGATGGCCAGGTTCGCCGTTCCCCTCGACCTTCCCGAACTCGTGCTTGGTGGCGGCCTCGGTGTGGCCTACGTCGATGGCGAAGAGGCGCCGACCATCGACCAGTGGGGTTCGGTCGTGCTCGACGCCTGCGCCGCGCTCGGCGTGCGCTCGGCGGTGAGCGTCGAACCCGGTCGGGCGATTGCTGCCGCCGCGGCGATCACCGTGTACACGGTAGGCACGGTGAAGCGGATCCCCGACGTGCGCACGTACGTGGCCGTCGATGGCGGGATGAGCGACAACCCGCGCCCGGTGTTGTACGGCTCCGGCTACGAGACGTTCTTGACGCGGGCGGTCGATGCCGATCGCCCACTGGTGGCGCGGGTCGTCGGAAAACACTGCGAGTCGGGTGACGTACTCGCCTTCGAGGCGGCGTTGCCCGCGGACACCAACGTTGGTGATCTCCTAGCGATGCCGGTCACGGGTGCGTACGGCCACTCGATGGGCTCGAATTACAACAAGATCGCCCGGCCACCCGTGGTGTTCGCTGCTGACGGCCGTGCCCGGCTGGTGGTGCGCCGCGAGACCGTCGACGACCTGCTGGCCACCGACGTCGGCTAGAACCTCACCGATGTCCACGCTTCGTCGTCTCGGTGCCTCACTTGGTGCCGCGCTCGCCACCGCTCGCGCCGTGCAGCGCGAGCGCGATCGCCTCGCGGGCCGCGCCGCAACGCGCTCGAAGCCGACCGCCGCGCATGCCGAGCAACCGGTGACGATCGAGTACGACCCGGACCTCGATGGCCACGCCGACCCGGGCGAGGTGGTGTGGACGTGGGTGCCCTACGAAGACGATCCCCACCAGGGCAAGGATCGTCCGGTGGTGATCATCGGTCACAGCGGGCGCCAGCTCGCTGGCGTGGCACTGACATCGAAGAACAAGCGGCGCAACGACACGATCGCGGTCGGTACCGGCGCGTGGGATCCGAAGCGCCGGCCGAGCTGGGCGAAGGTCGATCGCTTGCTGACGATCAACCCGGGCGACGTGCGGCGGGAGGGCTCGGTGCTCGATCGCCAGCACTTCAACGACGTCGCCGCCGGCGTCGGCCGATACCACACGGTGATCCGGTGAGTGTGACAGTTGGGGTCAGACCCCAACTGTCACATGTGCCCTCGCCGGAATCGTTACAGGTGACGCGAACGGCG
>JBCBSO010000056.1:0-11791 GCA_039819205.1 Actinomycetota bacterium | reverse complement strand
TCGCGCGGCGGATCCGCGACCGGTCGCTGGACCGCGTGAGCTAACGAGTGCTCGTCCTCGACAGCGGCGGCGTCTCCAGACTCTCGGCACGAACGAAGACCGCTGCGGCCCTTATCCGATCGCTCGTCGACCAAGAGCTGTGGCCGCCGGTCGTTCCAACGATGGTGCTCGTCGAATCACTGCAAGGACACGCCGGACGCGACGCCAACTCGAATCGATTCCTCAAGACCTGCATCATCAACTCCGAGGTCAGCGAGGCAACCGCACGACGGGCGGCACAACTCCGCCGCCTCGCTCACGCCGGTTCAGCAGTGGACGCGCTCCTCGTCGCGCTCGCCGAACCGGGCGGGACCGTCATCACCGGCGACCGAGCCGACCTCGAGGCCATCGCCGCCCACGCCGACCGTGTCGCCGTCGAAGTCATATGACTACTGGTTGACGTTGCCGCTGCGAGAAGGCGAACGAGCGCGTCGATCAGTTCGCTCGACAACTAGTCCTTACGACTCACAAGCCGGCTACGACCCGCGTCTACGCGAGGACACCGACCGGACCGTCGACGCGGCGACCGAGCCGATCGCCGAGTGCGGCCCGTAGCTGGCTTCGACCTCAATCATTCGGAGGACGGCGTCGGCGTGTGGCCGGTGACGAGGTAGGTGCCCGGTGCGGTCACGTCGGGCTTGATGATGTCCGGCGCAGCCGGGTTCACGCCACGCGACGAGAAGTCGGCCATCACCGAGCTCTGGATGGGCTTCGCAGCCGCGTCGGTCAACGCGCGCGTCGTGATCGAGCAGCCGTTGCACAGGTACTCGTAGTCGAGGTCGTCGAGGTCAGTGGATGGCGTCGCGGTCTGCTCGGTGAGCGCTGGTTCGGGTTCGTTGTCGCCTGCCGCGTCAGCGGTCTCAAGCGTGGCGAACATGGCGACACCCGCAAGGGCGGCTGCGACCACTGAACGAGTGGCCTGAGTGCGGATGCGGTGTGTGGACATCGGTACTGCTCCTCGTCTCGGGATGCCCTCGCATCCCGTCACCAATCCTGACGACTCACCCCGCAGCTCCTTACAGCCACGCTCCTCGGTTCTTGTCGAACATACGCTCGTGTCACGCAACCGCGATGACGGTCAACAACGCCGAACTCACGGCCCTGCACCGGCCCACGACGATGTTGCAACCCAGCTCCCCCGCGCCGGTCAAAGTGCGATCGACCCTGCTGCGACCCCGAGCGGATGAAAATCGCGAGGTTCCACAGTGGCAACCCAGACGCCTGGTCAACCGCGCCGATCGCGGACGTCGATGGTGGCATCTACGGCATCGACGTGACCAGTTCCACGTCATGCCCTAGGCCGGCCGCACGTGCACGCCGACGACACCCAGCACATTTTCGAACGGGCGACGACGCGCCGGCGTGCCGTCATGGGCGGATCCGCTGTGTCCAGCGCGGGCGTGAATATGGGCGGGCCGGGACTACTCGGCCCTGACCGCCCGACCGTACCGCTGACGCGCCGCCTCGCCCGACGTGCCGACCATCGCGCCGATCGCAGCCCATGAGTGTCCTTCGCGTCGAGCGCGCACCACTGCGTCGCCAAGGTCTCGCTCGGCCTCGGCACGAGCAACGAACGCATCTCGAACGACACGCAATGCCGTGGCGTCGCGAAGGTCCTCAGGCTCTGCCTGCTCGAAACGGGAGGCGAGCTCGTCGGCGTGGTCGATGATCTCCTGGGCGGTGCGTGGCATTTGAATCACCTGAGGTACTTCGGTCGGGCCGGCATGGCGTGGACGATGATGGGACCGTCGGCGCTGTCGATCACGCCGAGCTCCAGAAGGTTGCCGGCGGTGTCGGCACCAATGAACATCACGAAGCCGTCATCGAGATCGTCGACGAACATCGGATGGTCGAACGCGTGGAGCATGTCGTTGTCGTGGATGCCGTGCTTGCGGGCGCTGGTGGCGATCAGCGGGCGCATCCACAACCGCAAGTTAGCTTGCCACTCCACGGCTCGCAAGTTGCCTTGCGGCCGTCCCAGCACCTGACACGCCGCACATTCCCGTCTACGTCGGCGAACGCAACGGTGCCGTTGTCGAGCGGTCGAAGCTGCGATTCCGTGGCGCTGATACCGAGCGGCTTCGCAGTCGATGTTCTTGCCGGTGAGCCGTCTCAATCTGATAATCTGATTTCATGTCTGAGGTCACCGCCACCGAGGCGGCTCGCAAGTTCGCCGATCTCCTCGATGCCGTCGAGCACGACGGCGAGCGGTACACCATCACCCGTCGCGGCAAAGCGGTCGCCCACATCGAACCAGTCGCGCGAGGTCGCGGAGCTGACGCCAAGGCGCTCCTTCGCCGGCACCGACCTGATGATCGCTGGGCCCGCGACCTCGACGAGACTCGCGACCTGCTCGAGGTCGAGCAACGCCGGTGACGCTCCTGCTGCTGGACACGACGTTCCTCATCGACGCCGAACGAGACGCCGCCGACGTCGACGAGGTGATCGGAGATGACGACGACGTGGCGATCGCGGCGATCACGCTGGCTGAGCTCACCGTCGGTGTCCAGTTGGCCGCCGCACGCCAGCGTGCACGACGTCAGTCCTACGTCGACGAGATCGCTGCTTCGATTCCGATCCTGCCCTACGACGAACCCGTCGCCCTGCAGCATGCGCGCCTGCTGGTCGCCGTGCGCAGAGCCGGCCGGCCTTGCGGTGCTCATGACCTCATCATCGCGGCGACTGCTGTAGCGACCAGGCGCACCGTCGTGAGCGCTGACCGCCGCGCCTTCGACGCCTTACCAGGAGTTACCGCCATCGACCATCGTAAGTAGATATCGAGCGATACGCAGCGGGTCCCTCCGTCGGCATCACTCCGAAATTGCCGTTTCCGATCGGCCGTCGAGGTGCCAAGGGCCGAGCGATATGGCGCGGGTTCTTGCTTCGATGCCGCACCGGCATCAATCGTCGCTTGGACCCTGAGGTGGCGCCTGCAGAGGGCACGGCGTCCCGAGACCGATCTGAACGGTCACTTGGACATCGGCCGTCCCGACGATCACGTCTGCGCAGATCGGCTCGGTCACCCAGTAGCCGCCGGGCATCGCCACCCACTCATCGGGACCAGCGCATTGCACGACGACGCGGTGCGCGTGCGGTGCTGGTCCACCCCAGCCGATCGCCATCGTCGGACGGAACTCCTCGGGCACGACCAGCTCGAACGACGCCGCGGTGTTCCAGACCAAGCCGGTCTTGGCGAAGAAGTACCGATCCCCGTCTGCCGACTCCCGACCGCTGGTCTGCAGTGCTGCGTGATTTGGACTCGCCGGAAGCGCGACGGCGTCGGCGACGATCTCAAACTCGGCTGGCGGTCCATCGGTTGGGATCCCAGCACAGCTGAGGTCGACGCTCTCTTGGAGTTGCAGCTCATCAGCAAACCACTCCGGAACGACACCTATGTCGGACTCCGTCGATTCGGTCGCGTCAGGAGCGGAGCTACACCCGCTCAGCGCGAGCCAGACTGCAATGGCGCTCCACGCTCGGGTCCGAAGCAGTCGCATGCTCGTCCAGCATCGCGCTCGCTACGTTATGGCCATCGTCGCGGGCGCCTGTCGGCGACATGCGCATCCTGACGCTCGCAGAAGTGCCGTACTGGGCGGGTGGTGGGCTGATTCTCAGGTGGCATTATCGAGCTGTGTCCGACGACAGTGTTCGACTTCTCCTTCACTCCCAGCTGAAGGATGCGCGCGACACGCTGGTCTGGAAGGCGGACGGTCTCGGCGAGCAGGACCGACGCCGCCCAATGACACCTACGGGCACCAACCTGATCGGTCTAATCAAGCACCTCACCTGGATCGAAGGCTGGTACCTCTGCGAGTTCTTCGGCCGCAAGCGGCCTCGCCTCGAATGGGAGTGGGACATCGATGCCGACTGGGGACACCACAGCCACATGTATGCCAAGCCCGAGGAGACAACCGAGGAGTTGATCGGCTCGTACCGCGCCACCAACGCGGCAGCTGATGCGACCATCGCAGAACTCGATCTCGACGCTGTTGGGCAGCACTGGTCCGGTGAAGAGGTTTCGTTGCGGTCGATGCTGTCTGCAGTGTTGATCGACACCGTGCGCCACTGCGGTCACGCCGACATCATGCGCGAGCTCATCTATGGGACCACGGGTGATCCAAGCGGTCCAAGCGGCTTCTACGGCACAACGGACGAGGAATATCGCGCGGCCTACTTGGCCCGTGTGCGTGGAGAGACGGAGACCGCAGACTGGTTCGACTACATCGCTCAACGCGGCAAGCGATGGAGCTGAATCGACCGGTAGGACCCGAGCAGGTCGCGCTCACCGAGTGAACGGCGCGGTGGCGCCGGCGATCGCACATTCCAGAGCGCTCAACCGCTCACGCACGTGCCGTGTCGGCCTGGCGCTCGATTGGCCGTTCCAAGTGGTCTGCGCCTGTTACGGGCTGGCGTCGCGACGTGTGCCGTGTCTGCTCATGACACGGCGTAGTCGGTAGACCTGGTCGCCGAAGTCGTTGATCCAGTAGGACTCGCCGTCGAGGTCGATGAACGGGTCGCCGACGGTGTCACTGATCTCGCTGATCTCGTTGAAGTCGAAGGAGGCCTCGACAGACACCGGCTTGCCAGAGCACGAGGCGCCGAACAGAACGACCCGATCGGCAGTAACCGCGAGGACGTACCTTCGACGCACCTTGGAGATTCCGAACGCAACAAGGATCCCCACCCAGAGGTCAATCATGGCGCCGATCAGCGGGAGCGCAGCGCCTTCGACGCCAGGCGGTGGACCTTTCGAGAGTCCAACTGCGGCCAACACCTTGTCGCGGCTCGGAAGCTTTGCCTCGAGCTGACCGAAGAGCCGCACAGTTTGCTTCGACAGTGGAAACCGCTCGTCGAACACACGTCGACCGTATCGAGACCGAGTCAGTGGTCCCAGACCGATGTCACCCCTCCCACTTCCCCCGGTCATGTCCGCATCGGCCGCCATGGCCGCGCATTCCTGCGCACATCGCCACACGCAGTCCGTGCCGCGATGGGCGGGTCGGGCCGTCGTCCCGTTGATCGTCGATATGGGCGGCACGTTGTGGAGCGCGTCGGCGCTGGGGGTGGCTGCCGTGGCAGGCTCGGTCGATGGTTCGTGACTTCCGGTTCGGTCTGGCGATCTCGAACGGATTCAGCGACGAACCGGTAAGGGCCGCACGCGAGGCGGAGGCATCCGGCTTCGATGTCGTGGTGATCGGGGATCACATCGGCCCGGAGTTTGCACCGATGCCGACGTTGGCTGCCATCGCGTCGGCAACGACATCGATTCGCCTTGGCACGAACGTGATCAACGCCGATCTGCGCAACCCGGTGCAGCTGGCCTGGGAAGCCGCCACGCTCGACCGGCTCTCAGACGGCCGATTCGAACTCGGTGTCGGCGCCGGCCACACACCCCAGGAATACGCCGCCGTCGGTGTCGACCAGGCTCCGCCGTCCGTCCGCAAGCGCCGTCTGATGGAGTCAGTCGAGTTGCTCTCGGCGCTGCTCGCCGGGGACACCGTCACCCACGACGGAGAGTTCTTCGACATCGCCAACGCACACATCGCGGAGTCGGGCCCGTCGATTCCGCTGCTCGTCGGCGGCAATGGACAGGCCCTGTTGGAACATGCTGGGCGACATGCCGACATCGTTGGACTGCAGGGTCTGGGACGAACGCTCCCAGATGGGCACCGCCACACCGTGCGCTGGACGCCAGCCCACCTCGAGAACCAGCTCGATCAGATCCGTGCGGGAGCAGGCGACCGCTTCGACGACGTCGAATTGAGCGCTCTTGTCCAAGTGGTGAACGTCACCGATGACGGCGACGCGGCGATCGCCGAGCTGTGTGATCGAGTCGACGGTCTCAACGTGAGCGACGCAGTTGAGACTCCGTATGCGCTGATCGGCACCGTTGACGAGATCGCCGACAAGCTCGAACGCTGCCGCCAGCGGTGGGGCATCAGCTACTTCATTGTCCGCTCCCACGACCAGTTCGCCCCGATTATCCATCGACTGCGGTAGCGCATCGCCGCCGAGGTAGCCGCTATTTCCGAGCGACCATCAGCAAGCGGAAGGTGCCGTACCCGAGTGGGTCGGCGACCGCCTGAGCTGTAGCGATATCGCTCGGTAGACAAGTCGCTGCTATCCCTTGGACCAAGTAGCACCAGGACCTGAGCGCTCAGTTCCGTGGCACGCTGGCCATACCGCGGATCAACCTGAAACCCTCACTCCTCTCACGAGGACCAGCGGGACAGCAACCCCTCGTTGTTGGCTGCGGTCGCTGACTTCTTCGTATGGCGCGTGCGATCCACGCGGCCGCGGGCCGTTGTGTTGTGGGGCTGAGAGTCGGTGTCAGTACCAGAGGCGGCAGACCCCAGCGAGGGCCTGCTCGCCGTGCGTCCACTCGCGCGCAAGCAGAACGTCTCGGTCTTCACGAATCGCTGAAGCCGAGAAGCGTGAGTTCAAGGTGTCGACGAGTCGGTCGAGGCGTTCGGACACCGTGTTATCGACGTCATCGGCGAACGTGACGTGGTACGACGCGCCATGTTCGTGGTGCACCTCGAACGTCTCAGCGTCAGACGTCGCATCCCCGGCGGACAGCTTCGCCCGCATGTCCATCTGTCTGCGAAGCCCATCGGGCGCAGCGGACTTCGCCGCAGCAGGACCGTCCCCCGACACCGCTCGCATCAAAGTGTTGCTCACCATGTTCTCCACGGCGAGCTCGGCTCCAGCAGGGAATCGGAGTAAGGGCTGCTGGTAACCCTCCTGATTCGGGACGTCGCCGAGGTACCATCTGCACCCGATGTCGAGCTGGAGTGCGGCCTCGGCGAAGTAGGCGCCAAGGTTGGTCACCATCGCCACCACACCAAGACCGACCTCCTGCGCGAACCCCACACGGAAGGCGGCCCAGAGCGGGAGCTGGTCTGGCGCCAGATCTGGACTAGCGACCGGTTGGGTGTGGCCGAGCGCGAGCGTCCAGACGGACTCGAGGCTCGCGCGGCTGAAGTCGACGGCCGCCTCTACGTCGAGTGAAGCGAACCGGAGCGCCGCAGCTTCGGCGCGCTCGCGTTGGGTGGCGACATGACGCTCGAACGCTTCGGTGGCCTGCGCTGGCGTGAGGCCGTCCCAGTAGGCGGAGTAGTCGATCGCCATGCCGAGCGACGCTAACGGCAGGTGGATCACGTATGGGATGCCGTTGTCCGCGAGGTACTCGAACAGTTCTGGGTCGTCTGCGATCCGGTTCCAGACGCGGCTCGGAAGAGTGGCACTCGACCTTCGAGCACTCGCCGGCGTCGATCAGCGCAACGTCACGATCGATCTGCCGACGCATCTCGTCGATCAGACTCTGGGGCACGATCGCACAGGTCGAAGTAACAGTCTCATCTTTCCGTGCGCCCCTCCGCTTACCGAGGTGCCGATAGCGCGTGGGGTCTGACCGATCGAAGCCCCGCGCGTTCTGAGCGGATGACGTCCCCGCTCGGGGGATTATTTTGCGCACCAGATCTGACAGTCTGCTCGGCGTGGCCGAATCTCTAACCGACGTCGTGGCGAGACTTCGCACGATCCCGCAGGGCGATCCGTTCTTGCCCGGTCCGACGATCTTCGCAGCTCAACCGTTCTCGCCCGAGTCGGACGCCATCGTGCTCTCTGAGGACGCGGTCAATGGCGTAGCACCAAGTGAACCTGCGTATGAGTACCTACTCGAGGTGGACATCGCGTGTGAGGTCGTCGTCGTGGCGCGCTGGGCGGCTACCTTTCCGAGAGGAGGCCGTCACTGCGGTCATTCACTACGCGATCAACGACGCGTATCAACCGGTCGAGTAAGGCGAGTCACTCGATCTGATTGCCGCGTCCAACCCCAACGACTGGCATCTGCTGAGAACATCGCCGTGCCGGGGTATGGGGGCGCATCGGGATTCGGTCGGGCCGTGGCACATTCTGGAGCGGTATCGCTCGCTCGAACGTGCCGTACTGCTCGGCCTGAGGTGGCGCGCGATATCGAGCGGTTCGCTTGTGTCCGGCCCCGCGCGGCGCGCCGAGGCGCTCGGTACGCGCATGCGCTGGTCGGCCGCTGAGCGCATCGGTTGACGGTCGGCGTTGCAGACCGGCATACTCAGTAGCAACCCGCCGATTTCTCTGACTGGGAGACGGCCAGCGACGCCCGGCTCTGAGCCGGGCGTTTGCGCGTCAGGTGTTTGGAGAGTGCCATGCGGTAGGGCGACGGAACGATTCGCCGTTGGTGGCGGTCACGACGTCGGGGAGCTGTGAGTCCCACAGGTGCTTGACGCGGAGTTGGCGTTTGTCGTGGCCGTCGAGGGAAGCATGTGCTCCGAGAGGATGGTTCGTGCGTTCGCTGGGTGCCTTGCTGCGGCGTCGTTTTCGGAGCCGATGGGGGTTGACGGTGATCACTTCGACGGCTTGCTTTGCGCGGCGCACGGCATGCACGAAGTCGCCGTCATTGGAAATCACCAACGCTGTGTCCATTCGTCGCTGTGCGGCATCCCACGACAGGTCGGTGGCCATTGATACATCCGTGCGCTTCTCTTCGAGGATCGCGGCCTCGGCGGTGCTGCCGTCGATGAGGCGCACTCGTTTCTGCTGCTCTCTAAAGTGGCCGCGTTCCACCTTCACCCCAGTTGCTTCGAGTGCTCGCAAGTAGTGGCCCTGTCTCTGCGATTGGTGCGGGTCGGCGGCGCTGTCGACCACGACAGCGGTGTAGTAGTTCACTTCGCCGACGTTGTAGCCGCGACCCAATAGCTGTGAGGCGAGTCTGGTCATGTCGAGCCACTTCAACTCGGGCATGTCGCGGACAGCTCCGTGATACAGGTTGTGACCGTCGACGTAGACGAACGCCAGCTTCACGTGGTCACCGTTCGCAACTGTGTTCGCCGGCAACTACGGCAGCAGATCTAGCCGAACTCGCCGTCCTTGTCGCGGCACGGAACTGGACCGCTAGGAAACGACCTCTCTGCGACCGTCTGCCGCGACCACGCCGGGCTTCTTGTGGTCGAGCTGGGCGCAGTCCGGATCGCCCTTGAGCCAACGCCACAACGACCGCCTCCGCTTCCTGCGTCCCATGAGCAAAGGCTACCCGAGGCCAGCGGGCCACCTGGACGGCGTCACCGCAGTCATCGCATGGCGCCTTTACGCGCTGAACAGCGAACGCAACGGTGCCGTGATGCGCTGTTGTCGAGTTGCTGGCCGCTTGCGATTATGGGCGCGCTACGGCGCGGAGTTCAGCGGTCAGGTCGTTGCGGTGGTCCACAGGCCGATGTCGGTAGCGAACTGCGCCACCACCGAAGCAACGACACCGCGAAGCGATCGTCCAACGGCGACCTCGTCAGCATCTTCGATGCCGTCGGCTCACGCGACGAGCTCCTCGAGCCCGACCTGCAGTGTCGGATGTACCTCTGACCATCGACGCGCTGCCGGCGCCCGGTCGGTGGTCCCGGTGTCGTCGTGGCCGCTCACCAAGCCGGCGACAGCGAGCAGTGTCTTCCGAGCGATACGACGACCCAACGCAGCAGGATCGCTCGTGTCGGCGGCGCCTCGCCATTGGGAGAGGTGGCTGGCGATGTCGCCATTGAACCCCCTCGCCCCGCGACGGTCGCCCGGGAACCGAGTCGTGGCCGCGTCGAGATCCGCTCCAACGAGGTGGACGCAGTAGTGGTGCAGGAAGATCCTCCCGCCGTAGGCCTCATCGGAATCCCCGACGAGGTCCTCCGGTGACGCTGCGGCGATCTCCACGGAACGACACAGATCACGGAATCGCGCCGACTGCGTGTCGCCGATCTGGGATGCGGCTGCATCGCTGAGTCCGATGGTCAGTATGTCGACGTCCGAGGTAGGACTCGTGGCCTGTCCGGTCGTGATCGATCCGTATGCGTAGACCGACGCATTGGGAGCTGCGACACGGATGGCGTCGATCGTCGAGTCGAGGACCCGACGGAATGCGCCAGAGATCCTGTCGATGCTCGCGCTCGTGTGGATCAGCCCATCATCATCGAGTCCCTCACCCGGATCAGCCACCGTCTCAGTTTGATCCGCCCGAGCAAACCGCTGCGGTGACACCGGCGTCTCCCTTGGCAGATCGTGCCTTCTGGGTACAGGCTGCAGCCGGTTCGGCGAGAGTGTTAGGTGGCGGGTGTGAAGATCGCTGTTATCCGAGGTGAACGGACGCTACTGGTGCCGCCGCTGAGGTTCCAGCAGACGAGGTGGTAGGTGGCGGTTTCGCCAGCTGCGATGTCGAATACGCGCGACACCGACAGATGTGCCTGGTCGCCGCCAGTCGGCGCCTGCCAACGCACTTGCTCACCGGGTGGCGGGTTGGTGACCGAGGGCATCATGCCGCATTGCACGACTTGGCCGTCTACGGTCTCGAACTGATCGCCGGTGGCGAGGGTGGCGACGTGGCCGTCGACGGGTGCGGTTACCTCAACCGATCGGATCGACGACGGAGCCGTCGTTACGGGGATGATGTTGTTGGTGGTCTCGCTGACCTTGATGAACGGTTGTGCTGCGTCCAGCGCAGCGATTGCGCCGTCTTGGGTGTTGTCGTTGGCTTCCAGCGCGGCGAGACGGGTCTCGATCTCGGTCAATGAGGAGTCGGTGTAGTAGCCAACGATGTCGCCGACCACCGACACGTTGCCTTTGAAGTTGTAGATGTTGATCGCCCCGCCCGGTGACAACGTCACGTCGACCTTGTTCGGAAACGGTGCTTGACCAGATGACACGTTGAGATTCGACAGCAGCGGCACCTCGGCCAGATCGGCAGGGAACAGCCGCAGATTGGTTTGCGCAGTCGGGTTGACGGCGGTCACGTTCATCGCCACCGCCACCGCATCAGCCGGAATGGCAAGTGGGCCGGTGCAGTCGCCGACATTCCCGGTGATCTGCTGGGTGAACACCTCACCGGCACCGAGTGGCGTCGAGCGTGGCCCGACCTGATTTGGTGCCGGACGTAGGTCGAACGCACGACACCCCGCTGTTGGCACGTACGTGGCGTCGTCGTCGCCTGGTGCGGCGTCAGCAGACCATGCCGAGGTGACGATCAACGTCGCCGCAGCAGCGAGTACTGCCGATGTCGCCGCCCAGATGATCGTTCGGATGCGGACTTCGATTGTGTTGCCCATGCGGCAGAGTGTCCCACAGGCCGGTTGCTCGACTTCCTGGGTACGCACTCCTCACATCTCTCGAAGCACACCCGGGTCCTCCTTCATCCTCACGGCGCGACCGCTCCCGTGCCAACGACTCGCGGTATCGGCGTTCCCAATCGCTCATCGCGGAAGAGAATTGAAGGTACGGCGCACGATCGTCAATGTGGGAACCACGCCACCGCAGCAAACGCAACGCATGTCACTTCCGAGCAGGCGGCAACGCTCGCGATGTGCCGCGATGCGTGGGTTGAGGGTTCGCCCGCACTCGCGCGTTATCGAGATCGTACGCTACGGAATCGACAGCGCGATGCTCGGCAGCGTTCAGGATACGTCATTGCTGGCAATGGCGGTCGCCATTTTTGCTGCGGTCATTATCGTCAACTATGCGGCGACGTGGATACAGGATCGCCTGATCGCGATAACCGGCGAACGGGTCATATTCGACCTCAGGCGCGCCATGTTCGCGCATCTGCAGGACGTGTCGCTTGCGTTCATGGACAAGACCGAAGTGGGGCGCATGATGTCGCGCCTTCAGGGTGACGTGAACGCGCTTCAGGAATTTCTCGAGAATTCGATCACCGTCCTTGGGGACCTGGTCCTGTTGTTCGGCATTATTG
>JBCBSO010000055.1:0-11806 GCA_039819205.1 Actinomycetota bacterium | reverse complement strand
CATCGCCGCGACCTCTTCGGGTCCGCCGTCACCGTGTGGCTCTCCCGCCTGATATGCGGCGATGCGCACGGCCGTCGCCGAGCTCGTCGACACCGATTACTTCGCGTTCGTCGATGCTGTCGAACCGCCGCGACGCGGAACAGCGGAGGAGCGCGCCGCGGCCTGGGCCGACGATCTGGCCAACGCCGACGACGTCGCGCCGCTGGCTCCATACGGTCCGCGCGGGGCGCGCACGACCCTGGTCGATCGGCTCCCGCTCGCGGCCGACACCGATGCGGTACGCAGTGCGCTCGACACCAGCTTTCGTTCGCTCAGCGCCGAGCTGAGCTTGCTCGTTGTCGCCTCGATGGTGAACGCCGTCGGTCTGCATCATCTCGACGGCCGCCGTCATGTCCGTTTGGGGATTCCGGTGCACCACCGGAGGACGCCGGCGGCGCGCCGCATCGTTGGGCCGCTGATGGAGATCTATCCGCTCGTGGTCGAGGTGCGTCCGGACGAAACCGGGGGCGAATTGTTCGGGCGCATCATGCGCGATCTGACCACCTTGCTCCGCAGAGCGGTGCTCGGCGAGTCGCCCGACGCCGACGTCGACGCCATCGTCAACGTGGTCACCGCCCGCTACGCCGACTTTGGGGGGATCTCCGCTGTCTCGGAGTGGATGCGCTCTGGCCATGTCGATGCGACACACCCGCTGCGCACCCAGATCTACGACTACAGCGGCACCGCCGACGGCCTGCAGTGGGAACTCGACGTGAATCGTGGTCTCTCGGTCGATCGGTCGGCCGACCGGTTGCCCGCCCACTTCGGCCGCGTGCTGAGCCAACTGATCGCCAACCCGGAGCTCCCCGTCGGAGACATCGCGTTGGCTGGGGCCGACGTACAGCTCACGCTGCTCAACCCTGAACCAGCGCCACGTCCGCTCGACTCGCCGATCCACGAGATCGTCCGCCGGCGCCTCCGGTCCGATCCGCAGTGGATCGTCGCGGAACACCGTGGGGTGCCGATGTCCGCTGCCGACTTCGACGAGCGTGCCGACCGGGTCTCCACGGCGTTGCGCGCTCGTGGTCTTGCGCTTGGTGG
Source organism: Actinomycetota bacterium (assembly GCA_039819205.1). Classification (GTDB taxonomy): domain Bacteria; phylum Actinomycetota; class Acidimicrobiia; order Acidimicrobiales; family Ilumatobacteraceae; genus JABSQH01. Next base: position 10,726 of record JBCBSO010000055.1, on the reverse strand, counting down.
GCGTGTCGGGGTGGCGCTGCCGCGCTCGACCGATGTGCTCGTGGCGATCCATGGCGTGTTGCGCGCCGGCGGGTCGTTCGTGATGGTCGCCCCCGACGATCCGCCGGCGCGGCGCACGCTGATCGCCGACGACGCTGAATTGGTGGCGACCATCGACGACGTCGATGCCTTCATTGCGGGTACGGATCGCGACGACGAAACCGTTCCCGCCGAACCGGCGGTCGGCCTCGACGACGTCGCGTATGTGCTGTACACCTCCGGCTCGACCGGGCGCCCGAAAGGCGTGCCGATCAGCCATCGCGGTCTCGCCGACTATCTCGCGTTCGCCGTCGGCGCCTACGTCGACGACAACAGCCAGGCGCCGGTGGTCGCGTTGCACTCGTCGCTGGCGTTCGACCTCACGATTACCAGCTTGTTCCTGGGGTTGCTCACCGGCGGACGCACGGTGGTCGTCGACGGCGAGCTGATCAGCGCCCTCGGCGCCGTGGCCAACGACGAGCGCATCACGTTCCTCAAGGCCACCCCGTCGCAGCTCGAGCTGCTCACCCGGCTTGCCGATGGCGAACTCCCGGCGCTGCGTTGCATCGTCGTCGGCGGCGAGGCCTTTCGGGTGCCGTTGGCCCGACGGATCGCCCAGCTCGCCCCCGGAGCCCGGATCTTCAACGAGTACGGGCCCACCGAAGCTGTGGTCGGCTGCATGCTCCACGAGTGGACGGTGAGCGACCCCGATGATGTCGACGTACCGATCGGCGCTGCCGCAGCCGGCGCCGAGTTGGCGGTTCTCGACGTCGACGGACAGCTCGCCGTGCCTGGCGCGTGGGGTGAACTCGTCGTTCGCCGGCCAGGGATGGCGACGGAGTATCTCCACCTGCCCGAGCTCAGCGCCGAGCGCTTCGTCGAGTTTCCCAACGAGGTGGTGACTGCCGCGGGCGCCGGCGCCGGGGAGGGGACGTGGTACCGCACCGGCGACCGGGTCCGCGTGGTCCGTCCGGGCGTGCTCACCTATGGCGGACGCAACGACGACCAGCTCAAGGTCAACGGGATCCGTCTCGAACCCGGCGAGGTCGAGGCGGCGCTGGTTGGGCTCGACGGCATCGACGGCGCGATCGTCGGCGTGTGGCGGGCCGACGACCATCGGCCGGTCGGCGCAGCCGACCGCTGCGTGCGTTGCGGCATCGGCACCGATGTCCCTGGCGTGAGTCTCGATCGCCACGGTGTGTGTAACGCGTGCCGCACCTACGACGAGATCGTTCCGCAGACTGCGCGGTGGTTCCGCACCGAGCGTGACCTCGCCGAACGGCTCGCTGCCGCCCAGACGACAAAGCGCGGCGATATCGACGCGATCCACCTGCTGTCGGGCGGTAAGGACTCGACCTACGCCCTCTATCAGCTGGTCGAGCGCGGGTGGAAGGTGCACGCGCTCACCCTCGACAACGGGTTCATCTCCGATGGCGCCAAGGAGAACATCCGGCGCAGCATCGCCGATCTCGGGATCACCCACGAGTTCGCCACCACACCGGCGATGAACGAGATCTTCCGCGACAGCCTCGACCGCTTCTCCAACGTGTGCAACGGGTGTTACAAGACGATCTACACCCTGGCGGTTGCCCGGGCGCGCGAGCTCGGCATCCCGACGATCGTCACTGGGCTCTCGCGCGGCCAATTCTTCGAGACCCGCCTCGTACCGCATCAGTTCGAAGAGGGACGCTTCGATCCCGACGCCATCGATCGGACCGTGCTGGAAGCGCGCCGGGTGTACCACCACACGCCGGACGCGGTCACTGAGCTGCTCCCCGAACAGCGGGTGTTCGACGATCCGGCCGTGCTCGACGAGATCGAGTTCGTCGACTTCTATCGGTATGTCGACGTCGATCTCGCCGAGCTGTACGAGTTCCTCGATACCCGCGCCCCGTGGGTACGTCCCGACGACACAGGCCGGTCGACCAACTGCTTGATCAACGTTGCGGGTATCTCGGTGCATCAGCGCGAACGTGGCTTCCACAACTACGCCGAGCCCTACAGCTGGGACGTGCGGTTGGGACACAAGACTCGCGACGATGCACTCGACGAACTCGACGACGACATCGACGACGCCGAAGTTGCGCAGTTGTTGGCCACCATCGGCTACACACCCAAGACCGAGGGCGTGCTCACCGCCTGGTATCACAGTGCGTCGCTCGCACCCGGTGACGAGCTCGACCCTGGTGAGCTGCGCGCCCAGCTGCGAACGGTGTTGCCCGATCACGCGATCCCGTCGGCGTTCGTGCGGATCGACGAGATGCCCCTTGCGGCGAGCGCCAAGGCCGACACGGCATCGTTGCCGGCGCCCACGCGCTTCCACCGGCGCGGTGACACTTACGTCGCGCCAACGACGCCGACCGAGCAGCGGGTGTGCGAGATCTGGGGCGACATCCTCGGCGTCGAGCGCGTCGGGCTGACCGACGACTTCTTCGATCTCGGCGGGTCGTCGTTGCCCGCTCTGGAAGCGGTGGCGGCGATCGACGCGGCACTCGGGACGAATCTGCCCGACGCTGCGGTGTTCACCGCACGGACGCCGCGCGAACTGGCACTGCTCATCGACGACGCTCGTCCCGCACCCACCGCTGGCGCGACGGGCGCATCGACGGTCCCCTCCACAATTCCTGCAATCGACGGCGCGCCGCTGTCGGCGGGGGAGGAGGCGATGCTGTTCGAGTATCGCCGCGATCCGGGCGACACGCGGTACAACGTCACCCGCTGGTATCAGCTGCATGACGCATCGGCATTCGATGTCGAGCGGTTCCGCCGGGCCGTCGAGCGCGTCGTTGCTGCGCACGGCCCGCTACACACCTCCTACGACGCGACCCGCCACGTCCTCGCCGCCGATGTGGCCGCTGCCGTGCACCGGATCGATGTCGACAGCCTCGACGCCTTCGAAACGTTCGCCATGGCGCAGCGAGCAGTGCCGTTCGATCTCGACACCGGGCCGCTGCTGCGGGTGCACCTGGCCGAGACCAGCCCTGGTGCGTGGTCGGTGCTCATCGCGCTGCACCACATCACGATCGACGCCGGCACCTTCGATGTGTTGTGGGAGCAGATCGCTGCCGCGTACGCCGACGACGCAATACCCGAACTCGACACCACATATGCCGCGCACGCCGCGTGGCAAGCCGAGGGCGATCATCACGCCGACTGCGAGTTCTGGCTGTCGGTCGCTGGTGACCGCGCCGAACCCGCGGGTCTGCGTCTGCCAGCACCGCTCCCGCGCGAAGCCGACGGATATGCATCGCGGCGGTCGGCGGCGCCACCATCCACGCTCACCGGCGCTGGCCACACCCCCTTTGCCGCCTCGCTGGCTGCAACGGCGGTCGTCCTCGGTGCGGTCGCCGACCGACGAGCGCTCGAGATCGGCATCACCGCGTCGACCAAGGACCACCCGTCCAGCGCGCCGCTCGTCGGGTACTACCTCAACACGCTCCCGATCGGTGTCGCCGTCGACCCGGACGAACCGTTCGCCGCCCTCGTCGAACGAGTGGCCGGCACCATCGCCACCACCTTGCCGCATCGTCGCCACCCGTATGCCTCGATCGTGCGCGAGGCACGCCAGGCCGATCTGCCCGAACCCGACGTGTCGTGGATGCTCGCCTACGAGGAGCTATCGACCCCCACCTTCCCGATCGGACGCGCCGAACAGCGGATTCTGGCGGCGGGTACGTCGGTGACCGATCTGACGTTCTTCGTGCAGGAGCGTGCCGAGTCACTGCAGTTCGGACTGGAGTACCGAGGCGACGTCATCGACGGCGCCACCGCCGACGAGCTGTTGGCGATGTTCGAGTCCGTGCTCATCGCCGGCTCGCGCACGCCGGCGCTGACCGTCGGTGACCTCGTCGACGGATGGCGCAACGCCGATATCCACGGCGCCGATTTCGCCGCCGATACGACCGTTCTGCAGCGCATCGCTGATCAGGTCGAGGCGACCCCCAACGAGTTGGCAGTCGTCGCCGAGGCGGACGTCAGCTACCGCGAGCTGGCCGTACGCGCCGCACAGATTGCCGAGCAACTCGATGTGCTCGGTGGACCCGCACGCGTCGGCATCGCGGTGCGCCGCCGCGCCGATCTCGTGGCGGCGATCGTCGGCACCATGGTGTCAGGAGCGAGCTACGTGCCGCTCGATCCCAACGCACCGGCCGAGCGGCGCACGCAGATCGCCGCGCAGAGTGGACTCGGCGCGGTCGTCACCGATGGCGACACGTTCGGCCTCCATGCCGTGGTGATCGACGAGTTGGGCGCACCGCCCGATGACGCGGCCGGAACGGCCACGTTCATCGATCGAGCCCGCCGCATCGACCCCGACACAGCCGCGTACGTGATCCATACGTCGGGCTCCACCGGCACACCGCGCGGCGTTGAAGTGACGCACCGCAACCTCGCCGCGAGCACGCTCGCTCGCAACGTGTGGTACAGCGGGGTGCCGCAACGGTTCCTGCTCACGCCGAGCATCGGGTTCGACAGTTCCATCGTTGGACTGTTCTGGCCGCTCACCACCGGCGGGGCGATCGTCGTCCCGACCGACGACGATGTACGCGACGTCGACCAGCTGGCTGCGCTGATCGAGGCACGTCGGATCACGCACACGTTGATGGTGCCCAGCCTGTACCGCGCCCTGCTCGCCCGGGCGCCTCGCCGGTTGCGTGGGCTCGAGACCGCGATCGTGGCGGGCGAGGCGAGCACGGCGGATCTCGTGCGGGAGCATCACGAGCACCTGCCCGACGTGGCGCTCGTCAACGAATACGGACCGACCGAGGCCACCGTGTGGGCCACGGCAACCAGTCTCGAACCAGGCGCGACCGACCCGATCCCGATCGGCATGCCGATCCCTGGCGTGGCGGTGCGTATCGCCGATACCAGCGGACGGCCCGCAGCCCGTGGCGCGGCCGGCGAACTGTGGATCGCCGGACCGACGGTGACCAACGGGTACATCGGTGAGCAGCACGATTCCGAACGCTTCGGGGTCGTCGACGGCCAGCGGTGGTACCGCACTGGCGATCTTGTGCGGCGCAGCGGCGACCAGGTGGTGTACGTCGGACGCATCGACGAGCAACTCAACGTCGGGGGAGTGCGGCTCGAACCGGCGGAGATCGAAGGGGCGCTGCGGGCGATCGCGGGCATCGACGATGCCGCCGTGGTCGCGAGCGGCGAGCCGCCAGTACTCGTTGGCCATGTGGTCACCGCCGACGGCTCGCTCGATGAGGCGGCCGTGCGCGCGGCGCTCGCCGATGCGGTGCCCTCGGCGGCGTTACCCAAGCGATTCATCGGCCACGCCGCCCTGCCGCGAACCGTGCACGGCAAGGTCGACCGTCGCGCGCTCGAGCGCATCGTGCCAGCGGCGGTATCGGTGTCGGGCGCCGCCGCCGTCGCGGCGACTGGTTCCGCAGCACAGGTGCTGGGCGCATGGCAGCGCGCCTTCGAGCGCAACGACATCGAACTCGACACCGACTTCTTCGAGCTCGGCGGCGACTCGCTCACAGCGGTACAGCTCGTGACCGACGTCGAGTCGGCGCTCGACGTGCCGGTGCCCATCTCGGTGCTGCTCGCTGGTCGAACGCCGCGGGGGATGGTGCACGGGCTGGGGCTGACCGTCGACGCCCCGTCGGGGAGCGCCGACGGAGACCCGGCGTCAGTGAGCGTCGACGCCGACGCGGTGTACCAGGCGTTCGTGTTGCGCGACGGCGAGCCGGGCGGCCCGCTCGTGCTCATGACGCCAGCCTGGGACGAGGTGTTCGGCTACCAGGACCTCGCCGACGCCTTCCCCGCCGACACCCGTGTGGTGGCGCTGGCGTACCTGCAGTTGCCCGACACCGAGCTCGTCACGTCGGTCGACGAGGTCGTCGAGCAGTTCGTGGCCTTGGCCGTCGAGGCGGCCGAGGGTCGCGCCGCCGTGTCGTTGATCGGTTGGTCGTTCTCCGGCGTTGTGGCCATCGAGCTCGCCGCCCGTCTGCAAGCGCGCGGCCTCGATGTGGTGGCCACCGGCATGGTCGACACCTTCTTCCCGGGCGAAGAGCGTCACCTGTGGTCGAATCGTTGGTGGAAGTACAAGTCGATGCTCCATCCCGACGGTCTCGCCGAGATCGGACGCGAGCTCGGCGTGATGGTCCGCCGCCGGCTGCTGAAGTACGCCGACCGCTTCGGCCGTCGACTCCTGTCGTGGTCGGGAACGACCGTGCCGCCCTCGGGGCCGCCGCGTCGCTCGGTCGGCACGTTTCCGACTGCCGCGTTCGCCCACCGGCCCGGCCCGATCGACGTGCCAATCGTGCTGTACCGGGCATCGACGACGAACCCGGCGCGCACGATCGCCCACTGGTCGACGCTGCTACCCAACCTGAACGACGTGGTGGTCGAGGGACGCCACCGCGGTTTCGACTCGATCATGGCCACCGGTCGTGTCGAGGCGATCGCCAACGACCTCGCGGCCCGCCGATGAAGCGGGCCATCGCCGTGCTGGCGCTGTGCGTTGTCGCCGCGTGTGCTGGCGACGACGGCGACGGCAGCGATGGGTCGGGAGTCGACGGCCCGCCGATCGTGACCGAGCTCCTCGCTGCAGTCGACGCCGTTGAGGACGAACTCGGCGCCGGGCAGGAGTACTTCGAAGTGACATCGACCGGCCAGCTGGTCAACGTGTTCGTGGCGATCGACGACGCCACCGCCGCAGTGCCCTACGTGTACCTCGATGGCGAGCTCCAAGATCCAGCGCCGGCGTTAGAGGGGGCATCGGGACAGACCTTCCTCGCCGCCGACATCACCGTCGAGGGCACCGTGCTCGACCGGGTCGACGACGAACTCCCCGACGCCACCGTCGACGCGCTCAGCGTGGAAGGCTCGGCCGGTGCCGGGGTGCGTTACGTGATCGCCGCCCGCTCCGCCCAAGGCGGCATCCTCGACATCGTCGTCGCCCCCGACGGTGCGGTGCTCTCTGTCGACCCGTTATGACCGGGCTCGGTCGGCCTGGCGGCCTTCCCCTCGCCTCCCGTGCTCCCGGCGCTGCGCTCTGGTCGCCCGCCTGGGCCGCTTTGACGACGTCTGACTGGTTCTTGACGCGTATGCGTCGTAAGGCGCTGTGTGCCGGTGCGTCAGGAAGGGTGACGGGGCGCGCTGGGCGCTCCCATACCCACACGGGAGCATCCAATGTCCGTACGTACGATCACTCGCTCGACCATCGCCGCCACGCTCAGCGCAGCGGCCCTCATCGGCGTCGCTGACGCCGCCGAGGCTCGCGAGACCCGCGAGCCGCAACCGTTCAGTGCTGAACGCACGAGCACTCCACCGGCCACGTTCGAATTCGCCGGACCCACGATGATGGAGTTCGATCCCAACATCGGCGCCGATGTAATCGGCGCGCTCGATACCGACTCGCCGCCACCGCCACCGCCAGGCCCCTCGGCCGGCGGGCTGTACATCGCCGACACCAATGGTCATGGTGGCAACGGCGGTAGCCCGTGGCAGGCCGCCGACGACTACAAGGCCGGGCCCGGCTGTTCCGTGGCCTGCATCACCAGCGGAGTTGCCTACCAGCACGGCCCCGACGCCCGCGTGCGGGTAACCACCGACACCGACGCCAAGATCTGGATCATCGTCTGGGACGACCAGGGATATCACCGGGTGGAGGAGAGCTTCGGCTACAGCTCCCAGGAGTTCGAGGTGATCTTCGACGACGTCGACCTCGACTCGACGTACTCGGCGATGGCGGTCGCTGAAGACGGCGAGGGCTACACCGACCACGCCAACGGCGAGTTCACCACCGGACAACGCAACGTCACCGTCGAGTTCGGTGACGCCAACGTGTCGGTCACCCCGGCGAACGCCACCACGTTCCACTCCCGTGCCTTTGTCGACAACGACCCGACCAGCGTCGGTGAGTTGCCCGCCACCGACACGCTGTACGACATCCAGCAACACCTCGATCTCGCTGTGCATGCCTCGTTCGACCGTCCGGCCATCACGAACGCGCCCTGCGAGGTCTACAGCCTGTCGCTCGAACTGAGCCACTACCTCGCCGGCAACTGCTACGTGCGTGCCGCGGTGTACGGCGACGACATCGATCTCGACGGTCGCCCCGCCAATGCCGGCGCCGGCGCCCATGTGATCGAGACCACGCTGCAGCACCCCGGTGGGCAGGCGCTGCCGCCCGGCTACGGCCAAGAGCTGCAGTACTCCGTCCCAGTCGAGTTGACCGTCTGGTACGGCTGAGTCTGGTCAGCGGTCGGCGAGCCAGGACTCGATTTCGGGGCGGCGCCAGAGCCGCGGCCGACCCCGACCCAGGTCGATGATTGGACGCGGCATGTCCGGGTACCGGCGCTGGTACAGACTGACGCTGTTGGGATGCGAGAGCCCGATGAGTTCGGCGAGGCCCCGGGCGTCGATCAGTTCATCGGTGTTGACCATCGGAGCCACGGGCTCGATGGTAACTCCCTCGATCGCAACTCCTGGGTTGGTACGTCTCGTCGCCGCATCTGTTTCTGCCTATAGACAGCTACTGTTTCCACCCGTAGACTCTCTCGTCATGTCGCCGCGGCTGCGCCTCCGTGCCAACGATCGGTGTTGGTGCGGAAGCGGCAACAAATACAAGCGATGCCACGGCGATCCTCGGCTGCTCGCACGGCCGCGCGTCGAGCTCGCTGCGGTGACGCCCGTCCGTCCGGTGCCGCGCCACATCGTGCGGCCCGACTACGTCGAGTCGGGCGTCGTTGGCACATCACGTCGCACCCAGCTGCACGACGACCGCTCGCTGGAGCGGCACCGTCGCGCCGGCGCGATCGCAGCGGAAGTGCTGATCCGCACGGGCGATGCCGTCGAGGTGGGGGTCACCACCGACGAGCTCGACGCGGTCGCCCATGCGGCCTACGTGGAACTTGGTGCCTACCCGAGCACGCTCGGCTACCCCAGCTACAACCAGCCGCCGTACACCAAGTCGATCTGTACGTCGGTCAACGGCGTGATCTGCCATGGGATCCCCGATGCTCGACCACTCGCCGACGGTGACATCGTCAACATCGATGTCACCGCATATGTCGACGGGATGCACGGCGACAACTCGGCGATGTTCGTCGCTGGTCGTCGCGATCATGTGGTCGACGGGCTGATCGAGACCACACGCGAGGCGACGCTTCGTGGCATCGAGGCGATCCGCCCCTTCGAACCGCTGCAGCGGATTGCTGCGGCGATCGAGCCGTTTGCTGCATCGCGGGGGTACGCGGTGGTGCGCGAGTACGGCGGTCATGGAATCGGTGAGACCTTTCACACGTCGTTGCACATCCATCACTGTGTTGAACGCAGCGATCGCGAGATCGCGCTGCCCGGCATGTCGTTCACCGTCGAACCGATGCTCACCACCGGACCGCCCACGTTCCACACCGCAGCCGACGGGTGGACCGAACATGTCGACGACAACCGCATTGCCGCCCAGTTCGAACACACCGTGCACGTGACCGCCGATGGCGTGGAGATCCTCACCGTGACTGCTGACGGCCGCACCGCCGTGGGCACGCTGGCCAGCGCCACGGTGTGACGTCGCAGCGGACGGGCCAGCATGACGCGGGGGCCGGGGGTCAGACCCCTGGTGGCACCCCGTTGGTACCGTGATGGGGCGATGACCACCTGGGGAGCGTCCAGCCGGCGCTCAAAGAAGACTGCCAAGAAGCACGTCGAGCGTGCCGATCGACGCGCCGCGAACGACAAGAGCAGCACGAAGAGCGGTCGAAAGAACGCGGGCAGCGTTCGCGATGCCACGCCTCCGGATGGATCTCGGTCGAAGCGTGATCGGGCCAGCGACGAGCTGCGCGACGCGGTCGACGGGCGCGAGCACGAGTTCCTCGGCCTCGCACTGATCGGCGTCGCCATCCTCCTCGGGTTGGCGATGTATGTCGATCTCGCCGGTCCGGTGGGCCGCGGCGTCGAAACGCTGATCGGCTGGCTCACCGGCCTGGCCCGTTTCGCCGTCCCGGTGGTGCTGGCTGCGGCTGGCGTCGCGCTGGTTCGTCGGGGTCGCACGTCCAGCCCGATTCAGCTCGCCGTCGGCTGGTCGATCGCCGCGCTGGGCGTACTGGGCCTATTGCACATCGTGCGCGGTCCCGAGGGGTTCAGCGCCGATACCGACGAACTCGAGTCGGCGGGTGGCATTCTCGGCGCCCTTGTCGCCTGGCCGATCGAGGCGCTCGTCGGACCGATCGGTGCTGGCGTCGTGCTGGTGGTCGCCCTTGCCGGTGGGCTACTGCTGGTCACTCGCACCTCGCTGCGCACGTTGGCCGAGAACACCGGCGGGTTCCTCGCCGCGGTTGGGCGTCCGCTCGGGCGCGCCGCCAAGTCGGGCCTGAGCAACATCACCACGCTGGCCAGCGACCGCGAGCACGAGGCGCCCGAGGGCGAAGCGCCACCTCCGGTGCCCGGCGAGACAACCCTGTACGACTTCGCCGCCGATGGCGACGACTTCGGCGAAGCGCCAAAGAAGAAGCGAGCCTCGCGCAAGAAAGCCGCCGCGGGCGCCGGCGCTGCCGCAGCAGGACGCACGGTGGCCGCCGACGGTGGCAAGGTCGGCGAGTGGACGCTGCCGCCGATCACCTTCCTCGGCTTCGACACAGAGGAGGCCGGGCGGACCCTGCCCAGCTACATCCTGGTGGTCGTCCTCTCCTTTCTCTCCGCGATCGCGATCGAGATTTATCTAAGGTCGCTGCGCGGATCGCTGGCGGAGCCAATC
>JBCBSO010000054.1:0-11809 GCA_039819205.1 Actinomycetota bacterium | reverse complement strand
CGCGCAGCACATGTGCACCGGCTTCGGCCGTCAGCCGATGGCCGGCGGCGATCACTCCTCGGCGCAGCACCGGGCAAGTCTGCCCGAGCGGCCCCCGCCTTCGGCCATCCCACAACGGTGCCCCGACGATCGTTCCAGTACCGTCATCGTTCAGTTATGGCCATCTTCGACCGGGCCGCATCGCTGTTCGACGCGGCACGCCGCACCGGCGGACTCGACCCTCGCCAGGCTGGGGCCAGTGCCGCAGCAGCGGCGCAATGGGGTGCGTCGCTGGCCACGCCATATGCGGCCGCGGCGCGCCGATTCCCGGATCGGTCGGCGATCGTCGACGACGACGGGACCCTGACCTACGGCGAACTCGATGTCGCGACGAGCACGCTGGCAGCGGCGATACGCAACGCAGGGCTCGACGCGGGCGACCACCTCGGTGTGCTGGCGCGCAACGGGCGGCTGTTTCTCACCGCCCTGGTGGCGGCGGCGAAGTGTGGGGTGGTCCCCGTGCTGTTGAACACCGAGTTCGCTCCCGAGCAGTTGGCTGGCGTACTCGAGCGCGAACACGTCGTGGGCCTCATCCACGACGACGGTGCGGCCGAGGCGGTTGCTGCGTCCGGCTTCGACGGCGTTGTCGTCGACGCTGTTGTCGAACGTGAATCGGATCGACTGCTTCGTTCGGTCGCCCGCCGGCCGGTGGTACCGATCCTGCTCACTTCCGGAACCACAGGCACCCCGAAAGGTGCGCGTCGGTCGCTGGGTCTCGACCCGCGGCCAGCGCTTGGCATGCTCGAGCGAATCCCGATCCGCACCGGCGACACGTTCTTCATCGCCTGCCCGTTGTTTCACGCGTGGGGCTTCGCCCAACTGCTCACGGCGGGCGTGCTCGCCGGCACCGTGGTCGTCCGAGCGCGCTTCGACGTCGACGCAACGATCGACGCGCTCGAGCACTCTCGCGCCGACGTGCTGGTGCTCGTTCCGACGATGCTGCAGCGTCTGCTGCAATCACCGCTGCTGGACGATGCCGATCTGTCGTCGTTGCGAGTGGTGGCGAGCAGCGGCTCGGCGCTCCCGATGGCGGCGTCCGACGAATGGACCGCTCGTGTCGGCGACAACCTCTACAACCTGTACGGTTCGACCGAAGTCGGCCAGGCGACGCTGGCCACTCCGGACGACATGCGCTGGGCGCCCGGCACGGTCGGGCGTGCGATCTCGGGCACGACCGTGGCGGTCCTCGATGCGGCGGGCCGACCGTTGCTAACCGGCGAGGTGGGCGGCATCTACGTGGGGAGTGGGTCGAACTTCCAGGGGTACACGGGTGGTGGATCGAAAGACGTCGTCGCCGGGCTCATGGCGACCGGCGACGTCGGGTATCTCGACGAGGAGGGACGGCTGTTCGTCACGGGTCGTGCCGACGACATGATCGTCAGCGGCGGCGAAAACGTGTACCCGTTGGAGGTCGAGGAGCTACTGCTCGCCAGCGACGGTGTTGCCGATGCCGCAGTCGTCGGAGTCGCCGACGATGCGTTCGGCGAGCGGCTGGTCGCCTACGTCGTGCGCGTCGAGGGCAGCGACATCGACGAAGCGACCGTGAAGGCGACCGTGGCGTCGCGCCTCAGCCGATTCAAGGTGCCGCGCGCGGTGGAGTTTGTGGACGAGCTGCCGCGCACCGCGACCGGGAAGGTGCTGCGCCGCAAACTCGGCCCGGAGTAGCGGCTCGCGGCTATGCGCCGCGGTTGTTGATTGCGTCCTGGTCGTAGGGCTCGATCATGATGCACTCGCCGGGGCACTCTTCGGCGGCCTCGACTGCGGTGTCGATGAGCGAGTCGGGGATGCGGGCGACGCCCTTGCCCATATCGGGGCCATGACCCGGGCCATCGGCGCCGTCGAACACGATCGTGTCTCCGAAGTGCGCAGCCTCCTCCTTCACCACCCATAACCCGTCGTCGCGGGCCTGGAACACGTCGGGACAGATCTCCGAACAGATGCCGTCGCCTGTGCACAGGTCTTGGTCGATCCACACCATCAGTGCTGTCGCTGCCATGTCGATTGCCGTTCCTTCTGCGTTGAGGGTCACCTGAATATTAACGGCCGTGGCCTGGTTTAGTCCGCAGGAACCGCACGGAACGCCTGATCCGCTGCGCCGATCGGCGAACCATCGCTAACGTCGGCGGTGGTGAAGCAACCGTGATCTTGTCGGACCGCACGATGCGCGAGCAGATCGCCGCCGGCCGGATCGTGATCGAACCCTTCGACGATGCGCTCATTCAGCCGTCGTCGATCGACGTCCGCATCTCGCCATTGTTTCGGGTGTTCCGCAACCACACCCGAGGCGTGATCGACGTGAAACAGGACATGGCCGATCTCACCGAGCTGGTCGAACTCGATCCCGACAGCGACGAGCCGTTCATTCTCCACCCGGGTGAGTTCGTTCTCGGCTCGACGCTGGAGCGCATCGGGATGCCCGACGACATCGTCGGACGGGTCGACGGCAAGAGTTCGCTCGGACGCCTCGGACTGCTCATTCACTCCACAGCGGGCTTCGTCGATCCTGGCTTCGATGGTCACATCACCCTGGAGCTGGCCAACGTCGCCAGCCTGCCGATCACGCTGTATGCGCAGATGAAGATCGGTCAGATCAGCTTCATGCAGATGACGACGCCCGCCGACGAGCCGTACGGCGCGGGTGCACTCGGCTCGAAGTATCACGGCCAACGGGGCCCGACCCCGAGCCGCTACTTCGAGAATTTTCGCTGATCGTCGCGTAAGTGCCGGGCGGGTGGGCCGTCAGGACCGGTGAGCGCAGCCGCGCCCCGATCCGCCAGGAGCCCCCCATGTGCACCATGTACCCCCGCAAGTTCATCGACCTCGCTCGCCGCCGCCGGTCGCGCCCACGCCGATCGTGGAGATCGCTGTTCGCCATTGTCGCCTTCGCCCTTGGCCTCGCGGCGCTGGCGGTTGGCTCGCCCACGGCGGCTACCCCGGCAAGCGCAAGCGGTGATGCGGCTGCCCCCACGGTGTGGGTCGACCTGGCCCTCGGCACCGACCACACGTGCGCACTGAGCGCGCAGGGCGAGGTGAAGTGCTGGGGACTCGCCTCGTTCGGCCGACTCGGCTACGGCGACACCACCGATCGGGGGGATAACCCTGGCGAGATGGGCGACAACCTGCCGACTGTCGACCTGGGGACCGGGCGCACCGCAACGGCCATCGCCGTCGGCGACGGCCACAGCTGTGCCCTGCTCGACACGGGCAACGTCAAGTGTTGGGGGTTCAACCTCGCTGGCACGCTCGGCGTCGGTGACACCGCCGACCGCGGGGACGATCCCGGCGAAATGGGCGACAACCTGCCCACCGTCGACCTCGGTACCGGGCGGACGGCGGTGGCCATCACCGCTGGCAGCCTGCACACCTGCGCGCTGCTCGACAACCACGAGATGAAGTGCTGGGGCGGCAACCCGACGGGCGCACTGGGCCTCGGAGACACCGTCGAGCGCGGCACCGCGCCGGGCGACATGGGCGACAACCTTCCGGCGATCGACCTCGGGACCGGCGTCGTTCCCGTGTCGATTTCGGCGGGGAACGCGCACACCTGCGCGCTGCTCGACAACGACCTGTTGAAGTGCTGGGGGTGGAATGGGTTCGGGCAACTCGGACTCGGCGACGCCAGCACCCGCGGTGAGGCGCCCGGCGAGATGGGCGACAACCTGCCGCGCATCGACCTCGGCACCGGCCGTTCGGCGGTCGCTGTGGAGGCGATGACCTTCGGCACCTGCGCGCTGCTCGACGACGCATCGGTGAAGTGCTGGGGTGACGCCTCCGGCGGCCAGCTGGGGAACGAGAGCGTGCTACGGCGCGGCGACGACCCGGGCGAGATGGGCGATGCGCTCCCCGTGGTGAAGCTTGGGACCGGGCGAACCGCGACATCGATCTCCGGCGATGGATTCCACGGATGCGCGCAGCTCGATGATCGATCCGTGAAGTGCTGGGGCGTGAACGAGCACGGTCAACTCGGCCAAGGAGACATCCTCCAGCGTGGATCCGGACCCGGCGAGATGGGCGACAACCTTGCGCCGATCGATGTTGGCGCCGAACGAGTGGCGATCGCCGTCGTCGCCGGCCCACGCCACACCTGTGCAGTGCTCGACAACAACCTGCTGAAGTGCTGGGGCTACAACACGACCGGGCAACTCGGTCTCGACGACACGTCCCACCGCGGCAACGCACCCAACGAGATGGGCGACGAGCTGCCGCGCATCGACCTCGGCGCGGGGTTCCTCCCGGATCCTGTCGGCGTCGACACGTTCCGCCCGGCGCGGCTCGTCGAGACGCGTCCGTCGCGCCCGACCGTGGACGGTCAACAGCAGGGCATCGGTCGGCGCGCCGCCGGCCAGGTGACCGAGGTGCAGGTGGCTGGCCGCGCCGGAATCGGTGCATACGTCGACGCGGCGATCGTCAACATCGGCATCGTTGCGCCATCCGACCAGGGGTTTGCCGTCGCCTATCCGTGCGACCAACCGCGACCAGCGGCATCGACGATCAACCATCAGGCCGGCCAAACGATCGCCAATGCAGCGACGGTCGCGCTCTCAGCGAGCGGCACCGTGTGCGTGTACACCCACCGTGACACCGACCTCATCGTCGATGTGATGGGCGCCGTGCCCAACGGTTCGACGCTCGATCCGATCAACCCGGCGCGGTTCATCGAGACGCGCGCTGGAGAGCCCACCAGCGATGGCCAGTTCGCCGGTGTTGGACGACGCGCGGCCGGCCAAGAGACCGTTGTGGCGGTCGCCGGGCGCAACGGCGTCCCGCTCGACGCCACGGCGGTCACCGTCAACGCGATCGCTATCGACCCGGCGCGTGACGGTTTCCTCGCGGCGTATCCGTGCGGCGAGAACCGGCCGGAGGCGTCGATGCTCAACTACGCCGCCGGTGAGACCATCGCTGGCGGGGCCACGATCGAGATCGGCGACGGCGGAGCCATCTGCGTGTACTCCCACCGGGCACTCGACCTGGTGGTGGACGTCACGGCATTCACGCCACACGGTTCCATCGTCACCACCAACGTGCCGGCGCGCCTCGTGGAGACACGCCCCGACCGGTTGACGGTGGACGGCCTCGCCCAAGGCATCGGCCGACGCGCTGCGGGTGAGGTCACCGAGATCCAGGTGGTAGGGCGCGCTGGCGTGGGCCCCGCCGCCACCGCCGGGGTCTTCAGCATCGCTGCGGTGAACCCCGCCGAGCAGGGGTACGTCGTCGCCTACCCGTGCGACGCAAACCGGCCCGAGGCATCGAACCTCAACCATCGAGCGGGACGGACGATTGCCAACAACGCAACGATCGAACTCTCCGACAACGGCTCGATCTGCGTGTTCACGCAGCGCTCGACCGATCTGGTCGTCGACCTCACCGCCGTGATCCGGTGAGTGTGTGGCGCTCGCCTACGGCCCGAGGTCGCCGCCCAGATAGCGCTCGATGGTCGGCGCGATGATCTCTACGAGGCGCTCGGTCGACACGTTGGCCAGCGGCTCGATCGCCAAGATCTCGCGGAGCAGCGCGAGACCGATCACCTGCGATGCGGCGAGTGAGGCTCGGAGCGCGGCGTCGTCGGGCTGCGCCGCCAGCTCGACGGCGCCGACGATGCGTGTGGTGAAGACCTCGCGCAACATCTCGGCGGCGAGCTCGTTGGTGAACGCCGCGCGCACCAGGGCGGTGAGATGCTGACGAACCTCCGGGTCGTCCCACGCGGTGAGCACGCCGGCGACCATCGCTCGACCGGGCTCGTCGGCGTCGGCGAGCCCGGCGGCCACCTCGGCGGCGACGTCCGGCGGACGGAGCGCAGCGGCGACGAGTTCATCCTTGCTGGCGAAGAACCGATAGATCGCCGCGGGATCGACATCCGCACGCGCCGCGATCTCGCGCATCGAGGCGCGTTCCACCCCCACCTCGGCAACGACCTCGCGCGTCGCTGCCAGGATCGCCGGCTCGGTGGTCCCCGGCCCCGGGCGTCGGCCCCGCGGTTTGTTCATCGTGCCTGTTCGATCAGCAGCATCGCCTCCTCGAGCGTGCCCGCGACGACCTCGACTCGCGCCGTGACGTCGGCCGCCCGCAGCGCGTCGTCGACGCGGCTCGGTTCGACGCCGACCGCGCGGACCCGTTGACCGGTGAGCATGATTGGGATCTGCGCTGCCGCGAGCACCTCGAAGGCGGTGCGCCAGTCGTCGCTGTCGATCTCGATCGCCGTCACTCCCTGCAGCACCTCGTCGAGTGTGCCGCGTGCGGCGATGTGTCCACCGCTCATCAGCACGAGTCGGTCGCACTGTTGTGCCTCTTGCATGTAGTGCGTGGTCACCAGTACGCCGGCGCCCTGCTCGGCGGTGTCGTGGATGCGCTCCCACAGGTGGGCTCGGGCCAGCGGGTCGACGCCGGAGGTCGGTTCGTCGAGCACGACGAGGTCGGGTTCGTGAGCGAGCGCACAGACGAATGCCAGTTGACGTTGTTGCCCCAGGCTCAACGAGCCGACCAGTGCGTCGCCGTCCAGTCCCTCCGGGAGTCGCGTTGACGGGGCCTGTGAACCGAACGCCGCCGAGGTGAACGCGAGGTTCTCGTCGACCGTGAGGTCGGGCCACAACCCCAGCCCTTGCGGCACGTAGCCGAGACGACGTCGGGTGCGACGCGATGGTGCTGCTCCAAAGACCGCCACCGTTCCCTCCGACACGGTGGTCAGGCCGAGCAGCATCCGGATGAGCGTGGTCTTGCCGGCTCCGTTCGCTCCGATCAACCCGACGATCTCCCCGGCGTCGACGGAGAGATCCGCATGATCGACAGCGACGAACCGGCCGAACCGTTTCGTCGCACCGTGCGCGCGGGCCAACTGCGTCACGAGGCCACCGCCCGACGGTTGAGCATCTCGATGATCACTGCGTCTTCCAGGTCGGGAGTGATCGTGACGGCGGACGAGTCAGCGCTGTCGCTCGCGCCGTCCGGTCGCCACTCGTGGAAGCGGGTCCCCCGACGCCAGGCGCGTGTGCGGTCGGTCGGCGTCGCAGTGGCGATCAGCGTGCCGGGGACTGCGGCGGTGATCGATGCGGCGTCCCCCTCCACGAGCGGGCGGCCCTCGTCGAGGACGAGCAGGCTCGACGCCCGCTCCGCTTCGTCGATGTAGGTGGTCGCCAGCAGCACCGCCGCCCCGCCAGCAGCTGCCTCGCTGACCAGTCGCCACAGCTCCACCCGGCTCACCGGATCAACGCCGGTCGAGGGCTCGTCCAGCACGATGAGCGCCGGGTCGTGGAGCATCGCCATCACGACGCCGAGTTTCTGACGCATCCCACCGGACAGATCGCCGGCGAGGCGGTCGCTGAAGTCGTCGAGTCGCGCTGCTCGGAGCAGGGCCCGTGGCCGATCGGCCTCGGGTTCGACGCCATACGCCGTCGCCGCGAAGGCGACGTTCTCGGCGACGCTTAGGTCGCGCCACACACCAGACGTCGACGGCATGTACCCGAGGTGGTGTTTGCCCGGGCGACGGAGGGTGCCGCACGTCGGCCGAACCTCGCCGACCAGGCATCGCAACAGTGTTGTTTTGCCCGCTCCGTCACCGCCGACCACAGCGGTGACGGCGCCCGGTGGAACGTCGAGCGCGATACCGGACAGGGCGCGGGTAGCGCCGAGTTCGACGGTCAGTCGGTCGACGCCGAACGTGTGCTGTTCACTCATGCGGTCGCCGTGCGCTCGGCGTCGCTGCCGTCGATGTTCGGAGGGGCACCGGTGTCGGGGGCGAGGTCGCGTCGGAACCGAAGGATCGCCGCCCCGAGGATGACCACGGCCATCACCGCCAACACCGCGAACGGGATCCACAACGCCGGAAGACCAGCGCCGCGCAACATGATGCCGCCCGAGAGGTCGACGAAGTAGGTGAGCGGGAGGAGATAGCCGATCCAGCGCACACCCCACGGCATCGACTCGAGCGGAAAGATCATTCCCGACAACAGAATCTGCGGCAGCATCACGAACATCGCGGTCTGCACGGCTTGGCCCTGGTTCTGCGACACCGTGGAGATCAACACCCCGAGCCCCAGCACCGCCAACAGGAACACCGCGGCACCCACGCCGAACAGCACCACCGATCCTTGAAACGGCACGCCGAACAGCAGCGCACCGAGAACGGTGACGACGATCATGTCGAGATAGGCGAGCACGAAGTACGGCGCGATCTTGCCGACGATCACGTCGCTCGGTCGGAACGGCATGACGGCGAGCTGTTCGATCGTGCCCGCCTGCCGCTCACGGACCAGCCCGAGGCTCGTGATGAGCGTGCCGATGAACGCCATGATCAAACCGACGAGCGCTGGCACCATCACCCACGAGGTCTTCAGGTCGGGGTTGAACAAGATGTCGACCGTGATCGATCCCGGCGCCTGAGCGAGCGCTGCGGCGGCGGTCTGTGCGGTGAACAGCGACGACCCGTCAACGAACGCGGTGGTCGTGCCGCCGGTCGTGATGGCCACATCGGCATTGCCGTCGACGAGCTCCTGGCGTGCGGTCGACTCGTCGCCGTTCGGGTCGACGGTGTCGACCACGAACAGGTCGGGGAGTTGGCCGGCCACCGTCTCGGCGCCGTCGCCGTACACGGCCGTGCGCACCTCGCTCACGTCGAAGTTGGCGGCGTATCCGAACACCACCAGGAGGATCAGCGGCAGCCCGATGAGCATCGCCACGGTTCGTCGATCGCGCCGCAGTTCGCGCACTTCCTTCTGCACCATTGGCCACATCGCGGCGCACCGTAGGCGTGTGCTTTCGTGAAGTCAACAGGCGTTGATTTCAATGCCCGAAGTGCGCTTCGTAGGTGCGGATGAACGTCGCGTTTCGGCGTGAGGAAACGTGCGCATCGCCCCGGTCGGCTGAGCTACGTTGCGCCGCATGGCGATCACGTCGGGGGAAGTGATCAGGCATCGCCGACCCGAAACGAGCACTGGGCAATTCGGCGTCATCGTGTTCCTCGCGTCCGATGTGATGCTGTTCGCGCCGTTCTTCGCGGCGTACTTCCTGCTCCGCTCGACCAACTCGCCGTGGCCGCCCGAAGGCGCCGACATCGACTTACCACGGGCACTCGTGTTCACCATCGTGCTGGTGAGCTCGTCGTTCACGTTGGTCGCCGCCGACAAGGCTCAGGCCCGTGGCGATCGGCACATGATGCGCCGCTGGTTGATCGCCACCATCGGGCTGGGTCTGGCGTTCCTCGTCAATCAGTTGCTTGAGTACACGACGCTGCCGTTCCGCCCCGACGACCATCCCTATGGTTCGATCTACTACGGGCTCACCGGGCTGCACACGCTGCACGTCACCGGTGGTCTGTGCATCCTCGCGTTGCTGTACATCCGCGCTGTGCGCTCGCGCCACCTCGAGACCGTGCACCCGTGGGCTGGTGGCACCTCGCTGTTCTGGCACCTGGTCGACATCATCTGGGTGTTCGTGTTCTTCACGATCTGGGTGATCCGATGAGATTCCTCGGGCCGCGACTGTTCATGGCCGTGCCGGTCGCTGTCGCCGTGGCCTTCGCCGGGTTCGTGTTCCTCACTCCCGCTGGTGCCGGCCAGAGCGCACCGGCGCCAACACCCGAACTCGGGTCGCAGCTGTACGACCTGCACTGCTCGGCCTGCCACGGTCCGGTCGGTGAAGGCATCGAGGGTCGTGGCCCCGATCTCCGGCAAGAAGGTGAAGCCGCCGCCGACTTCGTGCTGCGCACCGGGCGGATGCCGCTCGCCAACCCGAGCGCCCAAGCGATCCGTGGGCCGGTGCGATTTTCCGAAGAGCAGATCGTCGCCCTCGTCGAGCACGTTGGCACGCTCGGGACGGGGCCCGACATCCCCGAGGTAAACATCGAGGGCGCCGACATCGGCAACGGCGCCAACCTGTACCTGCTCAACTGCGCGGCCTGCCACGTCGCCTCGGGTGCGGGCGCACCAATCGGCGGCAACCGACGGGCGCCGGCGCTGGCCCTCGCGACCC
This sequence comes from Actinomycetota bacterium, assembly GCA_039819205.1. Classification (GTDB taxonomy): domain Bacteria; phylum Actinomycetota; class Acidimicrobiia; order Acidimicrobiales; family Ilumatobacteraceae; genus JABSQH01. Next base: position 1,810 of record JBCBSO010000054.1, on the reverse strand, counting down.
CGACCGAGATCGGCGAAGCGATCCTGGTCGGCCCTGGGGCGATGCCGATCTTCTCCACGTTCACCGACCAGGAGATCAACGACATTGCCGCCTACGTCGAGGATCTCAACGAACAGGGCACCACCGACGCCACCGCCTTTGGTGGTGCTGGGCCTGCGGCCGAGGGTCTCGCCGCGTGGTTGCTCGCGCTGGTTCCCCTGATCGCGCTCACCCGTTGGATCGGCCATGCCAAGCCCGGCCGCAACCATCCACGTGACGACACCGCCCCGGACGACGATGCACCGACGGCCGACGATGGGTCGGGGACCGACGAACCGTCGGCGCATGAGCCGAGCGAGGAGGTGGCGCCGGCATGACCATCGACGAGCGCGACGCCGCGCCACCGCCGGTCGATCCGCCGGCGATTCCCGAGGTGTCACAAGAGGCGATCGAGGCGCGGGCATTCAAGTTCGCCGTCGCCGCGTTCGTGATCGCCGTCGGTGGGGGTCTCGCCGCGGCGTGGGGCTATTGGAACGACGAAGACACCGTGCTCGGTGTGGGCCTCGGTGTGGCGTTGCTCGGGATTGGCTTCGGCATGGTCTCGTGGTCGAAGTACCTCGACCTCGACGAGAACGTGGTGCAGCAGCGCGAGCGCCTGCGCACCACCGTTGAAGAGCGCGACGACTTCGCCGAAGAGATCGAACTGACCAGACAGACCGTCGGTCGGCGGCGGCTGCTCACGGTGCTGTTCGCCGGATCGATCGCCAGCTTGGCGATTGGTTTCATCGGTCCGATCGGCTCGCTCGGCCCGAAGCCGCAAGGGGAACGGCAGCGCACCGGATGGGGGATGGGCACCCGACTGGTCACCAGCAACGGTGAGCCGATCAGCGCGTCGTCGGCGATCTTCGACCAGCTGGCCACGGTGTTTCCCGAGGGTTCGATCGGCGTCGACGATGGCCAAGTGGTACTGCTGCGCGTACAGCCCGGTCTGCTGACCGAGCGGACGATCCAGCGCGGCGCCGTCGAGGGTTGGGTGGCCTACTCCAAGATCTGTACCCATGCCGGCTGCTCGGTCGGTCTATTCGGCATCGACGACCGAGCGCCGGACACGCTGCGCCAATTGGTCTGCCCGTGCCATCAGTCGGTGTTCGATCCGGTCGACTCGGCACGCCCGATCGGTGGGCCGGCGCCGCGCTCGTTGCCGCAGCTGGCGTTGGCCATCGACGACGAGGGCTTCCTCGTGTCACAGGCGGACTTCGATCGCACCGTGGGTCCGATCAGCTGGACGGACGGTGGCACGTGAGCGACGAGACGATCTCCCAGCAGTCGTCTGGTGCGGCAGATACGGCCGACGACATCGCTCATGACCCGAGCGGCTCCGTCGCCGGCAACGAGGCGACTTCGAGCGATCCCACGTTCAAAGAAGACCGCACGCTGGTGGAGCGCTACGTCAACAACGTCACCGGCCGGCTCGGTGCCGGCGCCTGGTTGACCAAGACGCTGCGCAAGGTGTTCCCCTCGCACTTCTCGTTCCTGTGGGGCGAGCTGGCGCTGTACAGCTTCGTCATCCTCGTGCTCACCGGCGTGTACCTCACACTGTTCTTCGCCGGGTCACAAGACACGCTGACCTACACCGGGTCGTACGTACCGCTCCAGGGCCAGGAGGTGTCGTCGGCGTTCAACTCGGTGATGCGCATCAGCTTTGAGGTCAAGGGCGGCCGGCTCATCCGCCAGATGCATCACTGGGCGGCGCTGGTGTTCATGGGGGCGATCGCGTTGCACATGGCGCGCATCTACTTCACCGGTGCGTATCGCCGGCCCCGCGACCTCA
>JBCBSO010000053.1:0-11841 GCA_039819205.1 Actinomycetota bacterium | reverse complement strand
CGACGAGATCGACAGCGAGCAGATAGCGCCACAGCTCGGTCTCCACTCGGCCGTCAGCGCCCCAGAGGTCTTTGACCGTGCCCTTCCCGACGATCTTGCCGGCCCGACGCGGGGTCCATGTCACCTCGTAGTGCACGAAGCCATCGTCGACGCCGGCGGCGTTGGTGTGGACGGCGACGTAGGCGCCCGGCGATTCGTTCCCCGACGTCGGTTCGCGCGCCGGTTTGAGGCTGCGTTCCCACATCCATTGCTGGCGGCTCATCGAGCCGGTGCGCCGTCGGGCGACGCGTTCGTAGAGCGGGGGGACTACGTCGTCGAGTTCGCGGCGGTCGAGCAGCCGCATCGAACCGGTCGGGGCGCCGCGCAGCGGCCGAGCAGCCTGCGCATCGATCTCGATCGATTGGGTGTCGGTGGCGTGGCCGAATCCGAATCGGCCATAGATCGAGGTCTCGCTCGCCCAAAGTGTTGCGAGTACCGAGCCGGCATTGCGTTCCTCCTCGAGCAACCGGTGCATCATCGTGGTCAGCAGGCCGCGCCGGGTGTGCGTCGGGAGCACGCCAACACGGGTTACGCCCGCAGTCCGCAGTTGGGCGCCGCCAGGGACGGTCGAGTCGCTGTCGAACGAACCGACATGACCGACCGCACGGTCGCTCTCGAATGCGCCGAGGAAGCGACCCTGCGACCATGTGCGCGTGCCCCACTCGGCATCCTCGTCGGAGATCGGCCCGCCGAGCAGCGATGCCCGCACGACATCGGCGATGGGGCGCGCCTCGTCGGCGCCGATCTGGCGGATCTCGAAGTCGGTCACGCCTGCACGATCGCACGCGCGGCGCCCGGGCGGCGCAGGAGTTTGTGCGAGCTCAGACCGCGAGCAGGTCGCGGGCGCCGGTGTCGCTCGACGGATGGCGCAGCTTGCTCATTGCCCGTGCCTCGATCTGGCGGATCCGCTCGCGGGTGAGGTTGAAGTGCTCGCCCACCTCTTCGAGGGTGCGCGGCTCACCGCGATCGAGGCCGAAGCGCAGCTTGAGGATTTCCCGCTCGCGTTCGTCGAGCGGTGCGAGCAGACGGCTGATCTCTTCGGGCAGCAATGCAGTCGCAGCGACCTCGAAGGGTGACTCGGCCGAGCGGTCTTCCACCACGTCGCCGAGCTCGGCGTCGCCGTCTTCGCGCAGCGGTTCCGACAGTGAGAGCGGCTCGGCGGCGAAGCGCAACGCCTCGGTCACCTTGTCCTCGGGCATCTCGACCTCGCGGGCGAGTTCGGACAGCGTGGCCGGACGGCCGTACTTCAGCTCAAGGCGCGAGCGGGCCTTCTGCAGGCGGGCGAGCGTGTCGCCGGCGTGGACCGGGAGACGGATCGTGCGACCGGTGTTGGCGATGCCGCGGGTGATCGCCTGCCGGATCCACCACGTGGCGTAGGTGGAGAACTTGAAGCCCTTGCGCCAGTCGAACTTCTCGACGGCGTGCATCAGGCCGAGGTTGCCCTCTTGAATGAGGTCGAGCAGCGGCAGGCCGGAGGCCTGGTACTTCTTGGCGATCGACACCACGAGGCGCAGGTTCGACTGCACGAACTGGCGCTCGGCCTCTTCACCCTTGCGCGACGTGCGGCGCAGCTCGCGCTTCTTGGCGGGGGTGATCTTGTCGTCGGCCTCGAGCAAGGCGCGCGCCTCGTTGCCGGCTTCGATCGCCTTCGCTAGCCGGACCTCGTCATCTTTGGTCAATAGCGTGTATTGACCGATGTCGGTGAGGTACAGGCGGACGAGGTCCTCGTCGTCACGGTCGACGCGATCTTTGGCCACTGCGGCTCCCTGCTCGGTTGTGGCCGGTACGTACGGGTCGTACCGGCGATGAGGTGATGGGGTGATCTCCTGTCGTGTGCTGCTACCCGCCTGGGCTGGTGGCGGACCCGCCGCACATGACGACGGTCACGATACCGACGAGGTCAAGCACGGCAACCCTCGAACGTCGCGGTCCTCGACGGCATCGATGCTGGAGATAGCGGCAGCCACCTCAATCGTTGATCGTGATGGCTGGGCGACGGGGAGCGTCGCACCGCGGTGTTCGCGCCGGGAGCGGTCATAGACTGTGAGGACCATGTCGAATCCGGTGTTCAACGAAAAGACGATTCAAAGCGTCCAGTCCGGCCAGGCCACCCAAGCCGGCTGGGCAGCCCCACAATCTGGGACGCACACCGCTCCGCGTCCGGTCACCGACGGGCCGGTCAGCGGCTGGCAGAAGTCGATGACGGTCAACGGCACGATCACCGCATCAGCAGTGCTCCTCGTGCTGCTGCTGGTGTCGGCCACGTTCGGGTGGAACGCAGCGACGGGCCCGACGCTCGAGAATGGCGTCGAGACCTACCAATTCCCACCGATCGCCTTCCTCGGGATCATCGTCGGCCTCGGCGCCGTCTTCGTCTCGATGTTCAAGCCGAATCTTGCCAAGTGGTTCGGCCCGGTCTACGCCATCGGCTACGGCTTCGCTGTCGGGGCAATCTCGAAGGGCTACGAGACCTTCTATAACGGCATCGTCCTGCAGGCGGTCATGGCCACTGCGTCGGTATTCGCCGTGATGCTCGTGCTCTATCGCACCCGGATCATCAAGGTCACCGACAAGTTCCGCCGGATGGTGATCTTCGCCACCCTCGGCGTGATGGTGCTGTACCTCGCCTCGTTCATCTTCAGCCTGTTCGGCACGACGCTGCCGTTCCTCAACGGCGACAACATGGCCCTCAGCATCTTGTTCTCGGTGTTCGTCTGCGGCCTCGCCGCAATGAACCTGGCACTCGACTTCGACTTCATCGAGCGTGGCACCAAGGCCGGCTTGCCTCAGGCATACGAGTGGGTTGCTGCTCTCGGGCTCGTGGTCACGCTGGTGTGGCTGTACCTCGAGCTGCTGCGCCTGCTGTCGTATCTCCGTCAGTGAGCGTGCCGGCGGCGATTCGGTGAGGTCGCTCACCCGCCGCCGCACCGAAGCGGGCCTTGCAGCCGGCGTGGGCGGCGCATTGGGCGCCGTCGTGGCTGCTCCGCTCGGTCTCGCCTCGTTGGGTGCTGCCGTGGGCGCTGCCAATGGGTTGATCTCCGGCTGGCGATCGACCTACGGCTGGGGGACCGTGCGCGGCAACGTCGCCTTTGCGCTCGACTCCACGTGGGCGCTGCCGGTGACCGCATCCGGATTGGCGTCGCATGCGGTCGCTACAGCGCAACGCGACGGTGGGTTCGATCCGCCAACCAGCGAGCGCCAGAACCGCCACGTGTACCGGCGCGGGTTCGTGCTGCGCCGGGGCTTTGTGATCACCGTCGGCAACGTCGTCAGCGGCGCCGGCGACGTGAGCCAGCCTCGCCGCCGACGTCTGGTGACCGACCACGAAGACGTGCACGTATGGCAGGGCCGGTGGTTCGGGCCGGCCTACCCGCTGTTGTATGCCGGGTGGATGGTCGCGGCGGGCGCCTATGGGGGTGTGCGGTGGCTGCTCGGCGACCGCCCGGCGTCACTGTCTCGTACGGTTGAAACGTACGCCTACTACCTCAACCCGTTCGAGTGGTGGGCCTACAGCCGTGACGACAACTGGCCCCCGTCCGGCAAGGTCGCCGGTGTCGGCTGGCAACGCCCGCTGGTCCCACCACGTCGAGCGACGTAACGCCCCACCGAAAAACCGGGGATTTCCAGCGCATGGCGCATGAAATCGCGAACAGAACGAACCCGGCACAACCGAGCCCGCGTTCTGTTCGCGAAATCCGGCGCGTAGCGCCGGAAATCCCCGGTTTTTCGGCTGAGGTCAGAACGCGTGTGGGGGTGACGGCGTCAGGTGAAGTAGCCGATGATGTCGATGAGGAAGTTGCAGCCGGTCGAGCCGCCACAGGCGACCGACACCTTTGCTCCCGGTCCGCACCCGACGATCGTGGTGTTGGCGATGTTCACGCCGGGCGTGTAGTTGATCGAGCTCGCCGTCGGAGCTGGCTGGCCGTCGGGATAGATCGCCAGGTTGCCGCGCCCGGTGGTGTCGGCGACGGTCAGCGTGGCGATCACCCCGGTGGCGTCGACCGGAACACCTGAGGTGTTCAGTGTGCAGTCGATCGTCCGGCTGTCGCCCGGGTTGATCGGCGTCTTGGGCCCCGTCGCAGGTGGCTGACTCGCGCGAGAGTCGTAGATGCGCACGAGGTTGGCGAGGAAGTGCAACGCGCCGGCGGTGGCCGAGCCGACCACCTTGCGCCAGGTACCAGGTGTGCCATCGGCGGTGCAATACCAAACATCGCCGATTTGATCGACGTCGAGTTCGCCCTGTACGTGTGCATCGGTCCGCTCGCGCGGTGGTGCCTTGGCCGTGATCCCAGCAGGGTTGATGAACAGTGACGCCGTGTTGCCGAAGAATTGGCCCCCGTAGGTGGCGCCCAGACCGTTCACGCCGACTGCGCCGATGCCGGCGAGGCCGATGTTGACCGCGGGATCGACGCCGGTGGTGATCCCAGCGACGCCGACCGGACCGACCCCCGAGATCGCAATCCCGCCGGTGCCGAACGATTCGCCGCGGATGGCGGTGTTGCCGTTGGTCTCCGCCCGGAGTGCGGTACCGCCGGCGTAATGATGAGCAAACATGCCGACGCCGCTTCCGCTCGTCGCCGTCCCCTCGACGCCGTTGACCTTGGCGTTCCCACCCTTGCCCAGCAACGCCGCGTCCGGCGGCTGCAGTGATGGGTTTGGCAGTACTCCGGGCTGATTTGCATCGAACTCGAATGCGGCGGCGGCAAGGTTGCCGCCGTTGTAGTTCGCCCGCGTCGGGAGGGCGGTGGTTTTGTTGCCACCGAGCTCGAGGTCGAAGGGGTCGTCGGCGTGGGCCGTCGACGACGATGTCAGGAGCGCGGCCGCGCCAACGCCGGCGGCAGCTGCGCCGGTGATCATCGCACGCCGGGTTCGCTTCGAATCGGCGTCGTCCGGTACTGGCGCTACGCCCCCCTCCGCTGGCGCTGTCGTCCGCAGTTCGTTGATCTCGGTACGCAGTGCGTTGATCTCGCGCTCGAGCCGTTCGATCCGGTCGTCCATGTCGGGCCCCCTGTTGTCCGCTGGAATGGGATTGATCGTCGCGCTCGATGTCGATCAACACCAGGGGGACTTCGGTTCTGTTCGCAAAATCCGGCGCGAGGCGCCTGGAATCCCCGGGATTTCGGTTAGGCGAGGATCCGTTCGAGGGTGGAGGCGAGGGTGGGGTCGATGGGGGCGTCGGTCGCCGGTGACGCGAGCGGGGTGAGTTCGGTGAGTTCGGCGGCGGTGTCGCGGCGGACCACATCGAGGATGCGCGCAGTCGGTCCATCGAGGCGTGGATCGATGCGCTCGGTGAATGCGTCGTATGCCGCGGCGAGGCGGGGCAGGACGACGCCAACGACGGTGTCGACGTCACCGGCCCCCGCGACGAGGTCGACGTCGGCTGCGGTGATCATGACATCGATCGGCGGCAGCTCATCGATTGTCGGGAAGCGCGCGGCCCACAGCTCGATGTGTTCGGCGTGGTACCGGTTCCACGTGCCAGCGCGTACTCGGTGCGCGGGCTCGGTGAACCGTTCGATCCACCGACCGGTAACGACGAACAGGGCGGACTCGACGGCATGGAAGCCGGCGAACCGACGGGCGTCGGCGACGAGGTCGGAGCCGCTCACGACGGCGACGCTATCCACCGCCGAGACGCTCGATCGCCCGCCGCGTGTCGGCAGAGGGTTCGAGCCCTGCACTGCGCTGGGCGGCGACGAACTCGTTGGCCGCGGCGAGTGCGCTCGATCGGTCGCCGCTGGCCCCGAGCGCCTGAATAAACGTGCGCGCGGCGCGTTCGTTGAGCGGATCGAGGCGCCGCGCTCGCTCGGCCCACTGGGCGGCCACCTCCGGCTCACCCGACGCTGCAGTGAGTTCGGCGATGCGGCACATGGCCCCAACGGCGAGGGACCGCAGTCGCAAACGGGTGAACACGGCCCAACCAGCGTCGAGACCGTCGAGATAGTCACCGCGATAGATCTCGGCGGCAGCTTCGTATGAGCGCACGGCACGGCGCGGGAGCCCCGCCTGATCGTCCGAGCGGGCCGTGGCGGCCAGCTCTTCGAAGCGGGCGATGTCGGTGTGCACGCTGTCGTCGACCACGATGTGGTCACCTTCGGTGCGCACGTACAGCGGCGGTGCTGCGCTGTCGCGGTCGGGCTCGAGGATGCGCACCAGCATCGAGAGGGCCGTGCGCAGCCGTTGTGCTGCCTTGGCGTCGTCGCTGTGATCGGGCCACAGCGCTTCGAGGAGGTCCTGGCGGTGGATCCGTCGGTGCTCGAGCAGTGCAGCCATCAGCAGTTGCACCTGCGGGCGGCGGGACCAGTCGGGATCGTCGACCGGCTCGCCATCGCGCAGCAGCTGCGGTGCGCCCAGCAGACACACTTCGTACTCGTGTTCAGGGCGCCGCGGCAACGCGCCCAACAGCTCCTCGGCGACCTTGCACGTCGCAGTCGTCGACGACTCGGCCACTCGTCGGAGCAGGCTCGCCCGCTCGGGAAGCTGTTCGAGCACGGCGCGGGCCGAGGCGTTGCCCGCCGCCAGTGCTGCACACCCCAGCTCCGCTAAGTGGTGCGGGAGCACGTGGACGCGCAGCAGATTCGTCTCGCCCCAGGGCAGGCGCCCGGCGGGCTCGACGTCGCCGTCGCGCACGGCCACCAGGGCTCGGCCCGCAGCGACGGCGGTGCTCATCGAGTGGCCGAAGGTGCACGCGTCGAGCACTGGTCGCGTCTCGGGTCGAGTCAAGTAGATCAGTGGCAGCGCAAGAAGATGTCCGCGGAGCGGCCAGACGGTGATCGGCAGACCCGTGTGCTGCGGGTCGAGCAGCGCGGCTGCTGCGTCGTCGCCGTCGGCGACCGCCGCCACCGAGGCTTCGGCGATCGAAGCGAACAGCTCGATCGTTGCACCAACGCCGAGCTGCGTGACTTCGCGGGCGCGCTCGGCGCGCCGACGCGCTGCGGTGAGATCACCGGCGGCGAGCGCGATCGTCGTGCCCACCCCGAGAATCGACACGGTCGGATGGGTGAGCCCGCGGCGCACCACGGTCGGGATCATGTCGCCGACCACCGCTTCGGCGAACTCGGGGGGACTCTCGCCACGCAGCCACATGGCGAAGGCGATGAAGATCTCCGTTCCGGCCGGGAGGTCAGCGAGTGCATCGGGGCCGAGACCGACGGCGACCTCTTCCGGGCGGCCGAGGTCGCACAGGCGCTCGGCACGCATCACCACTTCGGCGGTGTCTCCGAGGTGGTGGTAGTCGACGAGCGCGGCCACGGCGGCATCGGCGTCACCGCGGTACTGGGCGACTTGGCTGCGGGCGTGGGCGTGCACACCGCGGGCGAAGGGGACCTCAGCCGACAGCTCGTCGAGCCGATTGACGAGTGGCTCCATTGGCAGCTCGAAGCCGATGAACGACGCCTGCAGCATGCGGTGGTAAGCGAGGGTTTCGAGCAGTGCATCGCCGTCGTCGCGAGCGTGCTGGGCGACGTCGTTGAACTTGGGGACGACGTGGTTCTCCAGACCGCCGAACATCGACATCGCCTCGTAGCACGCGGTGAGCGCGCTGGTCGGCTCGAGCTCGGTGAGCTGGCTGCGAATCGATGCGATCGCTTCCATCGACTGCTTGAGCGTTGGCGTCAGTGCAAACTCGCGCGCCGCGTCGTGCGCGCTGAGCGCATCGCCGGCGGCGAGGTAGTAGGCCACCGCCAGGCTGAACCGCTCGCGGCCCCGTTCGACATCGCCAGCGATCGACCGCGCCTTGTTCATCTCGCCGCGTGTGCTGCGGGCGAGCAGGGCGTCGCGCAGGAGGCTGTGCATCCGCCGCTCGCGGTCGCCCTCGATGAGCGGCACTCCTGCGACGAGGGTGTCGATGTCGAGACTCCCATCGGTCAGCTCGGTGATCATGTGCTCGTCGAGCACGTCGAGCACCGCCGCCCGCTTGAGCGCACTGAGCCGATCCTCTTCGATCCCCGAGAGCACCTCTTCCCAAAGGAACTCCACCCCGGCCGACGACCCGGCCGCCAAATGGAGGTCGGCCGTTGCGGCGTGGCGCGGCAGGTCGTCGAGATCGCTGTCCTTGCGCAGTGCACGCAGCTCGTTGAGCTCGATGTCGTCGAGGGCGAGGTCGGCGCTGTCGAGCTCGAGCACGTTTCCGTGGGCGCGCAGCCGAGCGAGCGGAACCGGCGGGAGCGCACGCCCGGCGAGCACGAGGTGGCCGTTGGCCGGCAGCCGTTGCAGCAGCTCGGTGACCACCGACACCGACGGCGTGTCGACCAGTACGTGGACGTCGTCGACGATCACCGCGACATCATCGGGAGCCCGCGAGAGGACGGCATCGAGGATGCGATCCATCGTGTCGCGTTCGTCGCCGACGGGTTCCACGTCGAGCGCCGTCGCCAACCCGCCCAAGAGATGCAGCGGGTCGCCATCGGCGGGCTCTGCGCCGAGCCAGACATCGTCGCCCAGTGGGTCGAGCTGGTTGTGCGCCACCGCAAGCGCAAGCGCCGTGGTCTTGCCGTACCCGGCGGCTGCCGTCAACACGGTGACGCGTCGGTCGAATCGCTGGAGCAGCTCGCGCACCACCCGCGGACGGTCGACCGTCCGCTCGAGCGCGGTGGTCATCGGTGAGAATCGGTGACTGTCCTTCATGGTCGGCACGTGCACGGCGACGGCGGTCATGGTAGGCAGCGAGACCACTGTCTTGTCAGGTTGAGACCCGGGGTACTCGACCGGTATCGCGACGCCGGTCGCGCCGTCGAGCTCGGTTGACTAGCGTCGCGCCAGTGGGGGATTCGGGGCCGTCCGACGATGCGTCGACGCGTTCGGTTGCGACGGCCGGCGAGTGGAGCGGACTGGCCGCGGTCGGCTCCGTGCGGACGTTTGCGGCCGAGGCCGTCGTGGCGCTCGAGGGAGACGCCGCCGACGAAGTGTTCGTGCTGCTCACGGGTGAGCTCGTAGCCGAGCGGCGGACTGCGCACGGCGACGTGCAGGTCGGTCGGGTCAGCGCCGGGGAGGTGGTCGGCGAGATCACCGTGATCGCGGGAGGACGACGTACCGCCTCACTACGCGCCACGTCACCGTGCGAGGTGCTCGTGATCGCCCGAGATGTGTTCGAGCGGTGGCTGATCGAGCATCCGGCCCTGGCCGACCGGGTGTCGCAGCAGGCGCGCGAGCGGCTTGACCGCACCCACGTTGCGGCCATGGTCACCGACCTGATCGGCACCACTGACCCAGACACGCTTGAAGCGGTGCTGTCACGCATCGACTGGCGGCGCCTCGCCGCCGGCGAGGTGCTGTTCAGGCAAGGCGACCCGGCTGACGCCGCGTACTTCGTGGTCAACGGCCGTCTCGCCGTGTCGGCTCATGACGCAGACGACGGTACGGAGACGGTGCTCGCCGAGGTGGGCCGCGGCGACGTTGTTGGCGAGATCGGTTTGCTCGACGACGCGCCTCGGTCGGCAACGGTGCGCGCCACCCGCGACTCGACGGTGGCGGCGTTCTCGGCCGCGGCGTTCGAGGAACTCGTTGCGCTGGCTCCTCCGCTCATGATGCACGTTGCCCGCGGCGTCGTGGACACATTGCGTCGCGGGCCACGACGCACCGTGACGCGCGCCCACTCGCTCGCTGTGGTGGTCGTCGCCGATCTCGACGTCGATCGTCTGGTGTCGTTGATGACGGATGAACTCGACCACTTTGGTTCAGTGCGCACACTGTCGAGCAGTGGCGTCGACGAACTGCTGAGTCGGCCGGGCATCGCTCAGGCGGATCCGGCCAACGTGGGGGTACCACGGCTTTCGGAGTTCCTGCACGAGGCGGAGATCGGCAACGACCACCTGCTGCTGATCGCCGACGGCCACGACGGTGAGGTGTCGAACTGGACCGACCGAGTCCTTCGACAGGCCGATCGGGTGCTGGTGTTCGCGTCGGCATCGCCCACCGGTGCCGAACGCGCCCGAATCGCGCAACTGACGCCCGCGCTGTCCGCCATCGCCCACCTCACCACCATGCTGGCGGTGGTGCATCCAACCGACGCGGCGCGACCGTCGGTGGTTCCGGAGTGGCGCAACGCGCTGGTCTTCGACGAGGTCGTCCACGTGCGTGACCGTGACGACGACACGTTCCGGCGGGTGACCCGGTTGGCGACCGGCCACGGCATCGGTCTGGTGCTCAGCGGTGGCGGCGCACGCGGGTTCGCCCACATCGGCGTGTATCGCGCGCTCCGTGCGGCCGGGATTCCGATCGACGTCGTCGGCGGCTGTTCGATCGGCGCGCCGATCGCGGGAGGGATCGCTATCGGAATTCCCGACACCGACATGGTGCCCACTGCCGAGCGGCTCTTTCATCGGTTGCTCGACTACACGCTTCCCGTCGTTTCGCTGCTCAAAGGCGAACGGATCTCGACGTCGATCGACGAGGTATTCGGATCGTGGCTCATCGAGGACATGTGGCTGCCGTTCTATTGCGTGTCGACCAACCTGACCACCTCCTCGCTCGAGGTGCATCGGTCGGGTGACGCCGCGCTTGCCGTGCGCGCCAGCGTGTCGATTCCCGGGGTCTTGCCGCCGGTGCCGTATGGCCGGTCGCTGCTTGTCGATGGCGGCGTGCTCGACAATTTGCCGATCGATGCGATGGTTGCTGATCAGCGGGTGGGCACCGTGCTCGCAGTCGACGTCACGCCCTCGCGGGGCCCACGGCCGCGGTCCGACTACGGCGTGTCGGTGTCGGGACCTCGAGCCCTCTACTCGCGGCTCACGAAACGAGGACATCGTTATCCGAGTGTGTCGTCAGTGCTCGTCCGCAGCATGCTCGCCGGCGCAATGCACCATCAGATCGCCACCGCATCGTCGGACGCCGTCGATCACCTGTTCAAGTTGCAGCTCTCCGGCGTTGGCCTCCTCGACTTTGAGCGCGTGCGCGAGGTGGTCGACACGGCAACCCGTGCCGTTGGCGACGACGTCGCCGAGTTGGTGACCGCGCGGCCCGAACTGCACAGAACGGCGACGGGATCGGTCCGCTCGTGAACGACAACATGACCGACAAGGTGTTGCGGTGCTGCTGCTGACCATGCGCGACCTGGCCCACCGGTGGGTGCGCTTTGTTGTGGTCAGCGTGCTCGGCGCGCTCGTGTTCGCCTTGTTGTTCGTGATGACCGGATTGGTCGAGCAGTTCAACCTCGAGCCGGCCGACACCGTTGCGGCAATTGGTGGCGACGGATGGCTGCTCCCCGAAGGGCTGTCGGGCCCGTTCACCGCAACCGCGACGATGCCCGCCGACACGCTCGACGCTGTGGTCGCCGCCGAGTTGAGTGCCATCGTGGCCGCACGGACCACGATCGGTGGCGGCGTCGACGAACAAGAGGGTGTACTGCTCGGCGCGGTTCCAGGTGAACTTGGTGTTCCCGGAGTGAGCGACGGGCGAGTGATCGAGGTCGCGGGAGAGGCCATGGTCGATGCATCGACGGGCGCACGCGTCGGCGACGAGATCGAGCTGGCCGGCGAGCCGTTTCGCGTGGTTGGGTTGACGAGTGACACCACGCTGCTCGCTGGATTGCCGCTGGTGACCGTGCCACTGGGCGATGCGCAGCGGCTCGCCTTCGGGTCCGACGAGGTGATCAGCGGTGCCGTCGTGTTCGGCGCGGTCGAGTCGATCCCCGAGGGCACCGCGGTCGTGAGCGCGAGCGACGTGACCGCAGCGACGCTCGAGCCGCTCGAAGGGGCGATCTCGTCGATCGACCTCGTGCGTGGTTTGCTGTGGATTCTGGCGGCGATCGTGATCGGCGCAGTCGTCTACCTGTCGGCGCTCGAGCGGCAGCGTGACTTCGCTGTG
>JBCBSO010000052.1:0-11880 GCA_039819205.1 Actinomycetota bacterium | reverse complement strand
GGGTGATCATCTGGGACTTCGACGACCGCGCCTCGATCGATCGGGCACTCGTGCGTAACTCGCTGGTGTCCACGTCGATCCGCATCCGTCGCTCGTGGGACCCGCCCGACCCCGACTCCACGCTCGGTATGGCGCGGATGAAAGAGGAGCTGGGCGAATTCGCCTATCGCGTCAACCCCGACGGCACCGTCTCCACCGATCTCACCTGGCGGCGGGCAAACATCGTCGACGGTGCGGTCAGCCGCCTGGAGTTGCCCACCGGGTGCCATGAGGTGGTACGGGCGGACCTGGTGGCGGCCATGGCCGAGGTGATCGCTGAGGGGCTGGAAGACACGATCAACTACGTCGACGCCAACCGCTACGGCGGCTGTTACTACCCGCGGTTCAACCGGCTGACGCCCGACAGCTCCCTCGGGTTCTTGTCGCGCCATTCGTGGGGCGGTGCAGTCGACACCAACACCCAAGGCTCGTGTCAGGGTTGCGCCCCACCCGACCTCGACTGCCGCACCGTGCGCATCTTCCGCAAACACGGCTTCGCCTGGGGTGGCAACTTCTTGCTCCCCGACGGAATGCACTTCGAATGGGTTGGCGAGCCGCGCGACCAGCTCGCGTACCCAAGCCGATTCTGCTCGAACATCGTCGACCGTGACACATCATCGAGGTCCGCCGGTGATGCGCTCACCCAAGCGGCAACCCTCTACGCCGACGCCGGCCTCACCGATGCGCACTCACATGGCAGTGGCCACGGCTACCTCGACGATCACGATCATCACGGTCACGATCACGGCGACGGTCACGACCACGACCACTGAACGAGCGGGCGTGGCCGGCACCACGTACCTGCGGCTGCGAAGCGGCGTAACCTGGCCGCCGTGAGCACACGATTCGTGATCGTCGGCGGTGGACCCGCAGGCAATGTCGCCGCCACCACCGCGGCCCGCCTGGGGGCCGAGGTGATCATGATCGAGCGCGACGTGGTGGGCGGGGCCGCCCACCTGTGGGACTGCATTCCCTCGAAGTCGATGATCGCCACCGGCCGGGCGATTAGCCGTACCCGGGCGATCCGCGGGATGGGCCTCTCGTCATCGCTGGTCACCAGCGACGACGACACCGTCGATCTCTCGATTGACACCTCCGGGCTGACGTCGCGCATCGAGAGCATCAAGAACGACATGCGCGAGGGCACCACGGGATTGCTCGAGAGCCAGGGGGTACGCATCGTTCGCGGTACGGGCCGCTTCACGTCGCCGCGCAGCGTCATCGTCGACGGCGTGCACGGCAGCGAGGAGATCGAGTTCGACGCCGCGCTGATCTCGACCGGGTCGCGACCACGAATCCCCGAGTGGTGTCACCCCGACGGCGATCGCATCCTCACGACTCGCGACTGTTACCCGCCGAAGGAGTTCCCCGACAGCGTCACCGTCGTCGGATCAGGAGTCACCGGCGTTGAGTTCGTTCACATGTTCTCCTCGTTCGGGGCGCACGTGAACCTCGTAGTCAGCCGCCAGCAAGTGCTGCCCGGCAAGGACCCCGAGGTGGCCGCGCTGCTCGAGGCCGAGTTCATGCGTCGCGGAGTGAAGCTGCTCATGGGAGCACGCGCGCAGTCGATTGAGCGCACCGATGAAGGGGCGCGTGTCGTCGTTCGCTGCGACGACGGCCGGGTGATCGAATCCACACATGCGGTGCTGGCGATCGGTTCGATCCCGAACACCGAGGACATCGGCCTCGATGCGGCCGACGTCAAAACCGATGGCGGCTACATCCCGATCAACCAACACTGCGTGACGAACGTGCCGAGTATCTACGCAGCGGGCGACGTCAGCGGAAAGCTGCCGTTGTCGTCGGTGGCGTCGATGCAGGGGCGCAAGGTGGCCGAGCACGTGATGGGGCTACAAACCCGCGAGCATCGACATCTCGACTACGACAAGGCAGCGTCAGCGATCTTCACCGAGCCGGAAATCGCCGACGTCGGTTTGGCAGAAGCCGAGGCGTTCAGCTCGGGCCGCAAGATTCGCGTCACCAAGGTCCCGTTCTCGACGACGGCCAAGGCGATGATCAACAACGACACGCAGGGGTTCGTGAAGATCATTTCCGACCCGGCGACCGGGGTCGTTCTTGGCGGTTCGATCGTCGGCCGTCAGGCCGCTGAGTTGATCTCGGTGATTGCGGTGGCGGTCACCGCTGGACTTACGGTGACCGATCTGGCCGACAGCATCCTGGTGCACCCGGCGCTCAGCGAAGCCCTCGCCGAAGCTGCCGAGTAGTCGCTCCGCCCGCACCTCGCGGTGATCGAGCGGCGGGCGGTGATTCTTGTGCGCCGCACAGGTCGCGATGAGGTGCTGTCGATTCATGATCGCTTCGTGGCTCATCGATGGATACGTGCAACTGCTGTCGGCGTCGTCGCAGCTGCGGCGGCACACTCACCATTGCATGCTGCACATGTACCTGCACCCAACCACGAGGTTGCCGCCGGTCCAATGGAAGCGCTCATCTACGGACCTGGGTATCACGCGGTTCCCGTGGATGGTCGCTACGTCATCCATGCCTGGGGTGGCGCCGGCGGAAACGGCGATGCCGACGGTGGTTATGTGTGTTGGAAGGGTGAACTGAACGAAACGGTCGAACTCTTCATTGGCACGCGTGGGGCAGAAAGCGGCGGAGGAGCCTCGACGATCGTCAAGGCGGACAGCGCCACCTGGTCGCAACCCCACCCCGACAACGATGAATTCGACGTCAAACCGGACTTCGACATGACGGGGTACCTGGCGATCGCTGGCGGCGGTGGCGGAAGCAGTGAGACGCCGACTCACGTAGGGGGAATCGGTGGCACACAGATCCAAGCGGTGGACCCTGGCGTCGGGGGAGTCTGGCGAGGCGCCACTGGGAGCGCCTCCGCTGGCGGCTATGCCGGGACGGGCGGCATGTTCACTGGCGGTGCGAAAGCGAACACGGGTGGTGCATTCGCAGAGGACGGGGAGCTGGGAATCGGAGGGTCGGGAGGCGGACCGAACGGCGGCGCAAACTCCCACCCGGGTGTCCCCTTCTCCTCCTCAGGTCAAGGCGGGAGCGGCAAATCATCGGGCGGCGGCGGCGGTGGTGGCGGCGGCGGGTTCGGCGGTGGTGGTGCCGGCGGCGCCGGGCGCCCATTCCTGTCAAGTACACAGCACGCTGGCGGCGGCGGGGGCGGCGGCAGCTACGTCGCTCCGAGTTCGAGTCCGTGCACGCAGGCCGATATCGACAACGCCCCGTTACCCAGCAGCCCCGACGGCGGTGTCGTCATTCTCCCGCCGACGGTCATCGACTTCACGACCGGGCTGGAGTGGACGGCGTCGACGTATACCGGGGACTGGTACACGGCGGTCGCCCACGGGGAAGCGCTTGAACCCGGCGGATGGAGGTTGCCAACGGCCGCCGAACTTCAGGCCTTGTACCCGCTCGACACGAACAGGTACGACGGTTGGCCAGGTGCGCAGACGAACGACTCGTTCTATTGGACGAGCGAGGAGATACCCCACGACCCGACGTTCGCGCGGGTGGTGGACTTTGCCACCGGTGGCGCGCCCTCGTACCTCAAGCCGAAGAACTTCGTCTCGTATCGCCTCGTACGCGATACCGGCCTGCCGACTACGTTCGACACCGCCGTAGATCGATACCGATCTTCGATCGGGTCATCGACCTGGCTGAATTGGACCGAGGGATCGGTCACTGTCGGCGACGACCAACGACTCTCGCTTGCAACGCCGCGTCTTGCCGGGTGGGGCCTTCGTGGGGGAGTACAGGAGCATTACGAGATCACGGAACTCGAACTCGAGATCGATGACCGAGGTCTGATCTCGACCAACTCGGTGACCGGAAACCTGCGAGTCGAGGACTGGGCGGAACCGACCAACCCTCCCGTGAGTATCGACCCGATCCACGCTGTGACGGGCCGCTTCGATCGCAATGCGGTGGCGCTCCATCTGAGCGTCCTCGACGAACACGGGACGACTCGGGCGTACCTCGTGCTCCCCGTCAACGCCTGAGCACGAACTCCGGCTACTCGATCACCAGGAGCACGTCGCCGCCGCCGACGGTGTCGCCTGCGGCGACCTTGATCTCCTTCACCGTGCCGTCGGTTTCGGCGTTGATCTGGTTCTCCATCTTCATCGCCTCGAGCACCAGGAGCCCCTCGCCCGAGGTGACGGCTTGCCCCTCCTCGACCAAGATCTTGACGATCGTGCCCTGCATCGGCGCTTCGACAGCACCACTTGTGCTGCCGCCGCCGCTTCCGGTCGAACGCTCGCGTCGTGCCGCTTTCTTCGGCGCAGCCGCGCCAGCAGCGACGACCGCCGTCGTCTCGGGCACCCACATCGACACTTCGAACCGCTTGCCGTTGACCTCGACCGTCGTCGTTCGTTGCACCCGCGGCTCGTCGTCGTCGCTCGGGGGTGCCTCGTCGGTCCCCGTTGCGCCACCGAGACCGGTGAGGTCGAGGACTTCTTCCACCCATTTCGTCGAGTGCTCGACCGCCTCGAAATCGGGATGGCGGAGGATCGCCAAGTCGGCGGGAATCGTCGTGGCGACGCCATCGACGACGAGCTCCTCGAGCGCGCAGATCGCGCGGCGGATGGCCACCTCGCGGTCGCGGCCCCACACGACGAGTTTGCCGACCAGGTTGTCGTAGAACTGGCTGATCGAGTCGCCCGAGTAGTACCCGGTGTCGAAGCGCACGCCGAACCCGTCGGGGGCGCTGAGCTTGGTGATCTCGCCCGGAGACGGCAGGAATTTGCCCTCGGCGACGTCCTCGGCGTTGATCCGAATCTCGATCGAGTGTCCCCGGCGACGGGCCGCTACTTCCTCCTGCGTCATCGGCAGTTCTTCGCCCGACGCGACACGGATCTGCCACTCGACCAGATCGATGTCGGTAATCATCTCGCTGACCGGGTGCTCGACCTGCAGACGGGTATTCATCTCCAAGAAGAAGAACTCGCCTTCCTGGTAGATGAACTCGACCGTGCCGGCGCCGTAGTACCCGACCGCCTTGGCGGCGTTGACCGCGGCCTCGCCCATGGCGTCCTCGATGCCGTCCGGCAACGCTGGCGCGGGCGCCTCTTCGACGAGCTTTTGGTGCCGGCGCTGCGCCGAGCAGTCGCGCGTCGAGATCCACACACAGTTGCCGTGCTTGTCGCCAACCAGCTGGACCTCGACGTGGCGCGGCCACGTGAGGTACCGCTCGACGTACACCTCGTCGCGACCGAAGAACGCCTTTGCTTCGCGTTGTGCGCTGGCCATGGCGTCGTCGACCTCGTCGGCGGAGTGCACCACCTTCATGCCGCGGCCGCCACCCCCGTACGCCGCCTTGATAGCCACCGGCCAACCCGCCTCGTTACCGAACGCGCGGATGTCGTCGGGGCCCGTGGCGAACTCGGTGGTCCCGGGAACCACGGGCACGTCGCCGCGCAGCGCTGCCAAACGGCTCGACACCTTGTCGGACATCTCGTCCATCGCCTCGGGAGGCGGGCCGATGAACTCCACGCCAATGTCGGCGACCGCGCGGGCGAACTCGGCGTTCTCACTGAAGAACCCGTACCCGGGGTGCACGCCGTCGGCACCGCTCTTCTGGATGGCGTCGATGATCGCGTCGCGGTTGATGTAGCTCTCCGCTGCGGTTTGCCCACCGAGTGCGTAGGCCTCATCGGCAAGTCGTACGTGGAGGGCGTCTCGATCGAAGTCGGAGTAGACCGCAACGGTCTGCAGCCCCATCTCACGGGCAGCGCGAATGACGCGAACGGCGATCTCGCCTCGGTTGGCGATCAGGATCTTCTGCAGCACGGCTGCCAATGTAGGTGGCATGGGTGCCGGCGCGAACATCTTCCGGCCGTGGAGTGTCCGGTCGTGGCCCGACGGCTGGGTCGTCTGCCACGTTGCGGAGACCGGCAGCACGAACACCGACGTCCTCGCCGCGCTCGATGCAGGCCGCATCGCCGGGCGCACCGTCCTTGCCGCTGGTCACCAAACCGCGGGTCGTGGACGCTTGGATCGACGTTGGGATGCGCCGCCAGGCTCGAACCTGCTCGTCACCCTCGGGTTCGCCAGCGACGGAGCTCCCGAACATCCCACCCAGCGTGTCGGACTGGCGGCGCTGACCGCATGCCGCCAGCTCACCGATCACGATGTCGCCCTCAAGTGGCCCAACGACCTGTTGATTCGAACGCCGACCGCGCCTGACGCCAAGTTGGCAGGGGTGCTCGCGCAGCGCAGCGCCCGCGGTTCAGTCGCGGTGGGTATCGGGATCAACATCGGTTGGGCCCCGGACGAGGCCGGCCGTCTCGGCGACGGGATCGAGCCTGCCGACGTACTGGCCGCGCTGCTGGCGGCCGTTGACTCGCTCGGCGGCGGGCCCCAGTTCTGGGAGCAGTACCGGGCCGAGCTGGCGACGCTGGGCAACCTCGTGCGCGTCGAGCTTCCGGACGGATCGACGATCGAGGGGCGGGCGGTCAACGTCGACGACGATGGCCGGCTGATCGTCGACGAGCGCGGCACCCGCCGCACGTTCGACGTCGGCGACGTCGTCCACCTCCGCCCCGCGGGTGGCTGAGCGTCCCTCGCCCCGACTCGCTGCCCGTGAGCGGCCTGCCACCAAACGTCGACAGCGTGGCAGTAGCGTTTTCTCAATGCCCCTCGCCCGTCGATCGTCCGCGCCCCTGGCGCTGCTGCTCGCCGTGGTCGTCGGCGCGGTCGGGGCGCTCGGGGTGATCCGAGCGGCCAACGCACGAACCGAAGGAATCGAGCGCATCGAGGGTCTCGAATTGGTGCTCGAGGCCCAGGATGGCCCGGCGGTGAACTACCTGCTCGTCGGGTCGGACTCGCGCGAGAACGCCGATCCGAACAGCCCTGACTTCGGTGGCATCGGCGACGAGAGCGTCGTGCAGGGCCGGCGCAGCGACACCATCATGATCCTCCGCCAGGAGGAGGACGGCGATGGAGCGTCGCTGGTGAGCCTGCCCCGCGACCTGTGGGTGACGATCGCTGGCAACGGCACGCAGAGCCGAATCAACTCGGCGTACAACGACGGCATCGACGTGCTGGCGGCGACGATCACCGAGAATTTTGGAATCCCGATCAACCACGTTGTCGATGTCGACTTCGAGGGATTCAAAGAGATCGTCGACGCGGTCGGTGGGACAGAGGTGTGCTTCGAGTACGCCACCCGCGACGGCAACACCGGTCTCGAACAGGACCCCGGCTGTCACACGCTCAACGGTGTCGAATCGCTGCAATACACCCGGAGTCGCTACTTCGAGGAGTTCCGCGACGGCGCGTGGCGTACCGATCCGACCGCCGACCTCGGCCGGATCGAGCGGCAACAGGCGTTCATCTCCTCGACGGCCGACCGGGCATTGCGCGAGGTGCAATCCGACCCGTTCGCCGCCAGCCGGATCCTCGACGCGAGCACTGACGCAGTACGGATGGACCCCAATCTCGACCCGATCGGGGCGGCGGGCACATTGCGTAAGGCGTTCGGTACGGGCCTCAATACGTTCCAGCTGCCGGTCACCGGGACCACGATCGGCGGAGCATCCGTGCTGGAGTTGGCCGATGGCGCCGAGGTGATCCTGGACTACTTCCGCGGAACCGGTCCGCGCCCACCAGCAGAGTCGTAAGCTCCCGCGGCGATGAAGGCATTGATTCTGGCCGGCGGTGCCGGCACGCGGCTCCGGCCGATTACGCACACACGGGCCAAGCAGCTGGTGCCAGTGGCGAACACGCCGATCCTGTTCTATGGGATCGAGGCGATGGTCGAGGCGGGGATCAAAGAACTCGGGGTGATCGTGGGCGACACCCGCGACGAGGTGATGGCCGCGCTCGGCGATGGATCGCAGTTCGGGGCGACGATCACCTACATCCCCCAGGATGAGCCGCTCGGACTGGCCCACTGCGTGTTGATCGCCCGGGAGTTCCTCGGCGACGACGATTTCGTCATGTACCTCGGCGACAACTTGCTCGAGCAGGATCTCGCGGCGTTCGTCGAGGCCTTCGAGGCGGCGCGGCTCACCGAGGCCCCGCCGTCGGCGCAGATCCTGTTGAAGCAGGTGCCCGACCCGCACCGGTTCGGTATCGCCAAGCTGCATGCCGAGGGCCACGTCGAGCACCTGGTGGAGAAGCCAGCCGACCCGCCGTCAGATCTGGCGCTGGTCGGCGTGTATCTGTTCGACCCGAGCATCCACGATGCCGTGGCGGCGATCGAGCCGTCGGGCCGCGGCGAGTTGGAGATCACCGACGCCATCCAATGGCTCATCGACGCTGGGCATCGGGTGCGCACCGAGGTGCTGACCGGGTGGTGGATCGATACGGGCAAGTTGACGCCGTTGCTCGAAGCCAACCGGCTGATCCTCGAGCGCGTCGACACCGACATCGCCGGTGCCGTGGACGAGGCGTCGAGCATCGAAGGGCGGGTGGTGATCGCCGAGGGCGCCGAGGTCGTCAACTCGACGATCCGCGGCCCGGTGGCCATCGGCGCGGGCACGAAGATCACCGACAGCTTCATCGGTCCGTTCACCGCGATCGGTGCAGGCTGCGAAGTCGCCCAGTCAGAGGTCGAGCACTCGGTGGTGATGGACGACAGCCGAATCATCGACATCCCCCGTTTGGCCGACTCGCTGATCGGCACGGATGCCACGGTGTCGCGCTCGCGGCGCAAGCCGCGGGCGGTCCGACTGATGGTCGGTGATCACTGCCAGATCGACGTCGAGTGATGGACGGATCGTGACGAGCTCCATCGTCGACATGTCGGTCCGGCCTGGAACCCTCGACGGACTTGTCGTCGTTGAGCTCAAGCAGGTGTCGGACGAACGCGGCACCATTCGTGAGCTGTTCCGACGGTCGGCGTTCGAGTCCCTCGGCATCGAGCTTGCCCCGTTTGCGCAGGTGAACATCACCGAGTCGCGTCGCGGCGCAGTGCGCGGCATGCACGCCGAGCAGATGACCAAGCTGGTCACGGTATCGATTGGGGAAGCGCTCGCCGCCTTCGTCGATCTGCGCGACCACTCGCCAACGCGCGGTGAGGTAGCCACCGTAGAGCTCCGACCCGGAGTGCAGGTGCTGGTGCCGTCGGGCGTGGCCAACGGCTTCCAGACCCTCTCGGAGGTGTCGCAGTACGTGTACTGCTTCGATCACGAGTGGACACCGGACATGGCCGGTCGAGCGGTGACGCCCCTCGACCCGACGCTCGGTGTCGACTGGCCCATCGCCATCGACCCGAGCGACCCGAGCATCGTGTCGGCCAAAGACGCCGCGGCGCCTGCGCTGCACGACGTTCTCGGACCGGGAGTGAGTTGATGAAGCTGTTCGTGACCGGCGCCGCCGGATTCATCGGGTCGAACTACGTCCGCCACGTACTGGCCGCAACCGATCACGAGGTGACGATCTACGACGCGCTCACCTATGCGGGCAACCTCGCCAGTATCCGCGACGTACTCGACGACACGCGCACCGAGTTCGTCCATGCCGACATCTGCGATCACGACGATGTCGCTCGGGCGATGGATGGCCACGATGCCGTCGTCCACTTTGCTGCCGAGAGCCACGTCGATCGTTCGATCGCCGACGGCTCTGCATTCGTCCGCACGAACTGCATCGGCACCAACGTGTTGTGCGACGTGGCCAACACCGTCGGCATCGGCCGGTTCCTGCACATCTCCACCGACGAGGTGTACGGCTCGGTCGAGGACGGCTCGTCGCGCGAGACCGACCCGTTGGTGCCGCGTTCGCCGTACTCGGCGTCGAAGGCCGGCTCCGACCTGATTGCGCTGTCGTACCACTCCACCTACGGGCTGCCAGTCGTCGTCACCAGGTGCACGAACAACTACGGGCCGTACCAGTTCCCCGAGAAGGTGATCCCCCTGTTCACCACCAATCTGCTCGACGGCGAGCAGGTGCCGCTGTACGGCGACGGGATGAACGTACGCGACTGGATCCACGTCGAAGACCACAACATCGCCGCCCAACTCGTACTCGAGTCGGGCACGCCGGGCGAGATCTACAACATCGGCGCTGGCAACGAACTGCCCAACGTGGAGCTGACCAAGCGGCTGCTCGACCTCACCGGTCGCGACGAGTCGTACATCCGCCCCGTCGAGGACCGACTCGGTCACGACCGCCGATACTCGGTCGACATCACCAAGATCAGCGAACTCGGTTGGAGCTTGTCGCGCAGCTTTGAGGACTCGCTCGCCGCCACGGTCGATTGGTACCGCGACCACCGCGACTGGTGGGAGCCCCTCAAGCACGGCCAGAAGTGAAGATCCTCGTCACGGGCGCCGGCGGCCAGCTCGGCCACGACGTCGTTGTAGTCGCAGGCGCATCTGGCCACGACGTGCATGGTGTGGCCCGCTCTGATCTCGACGTCACGAACGCGGCGGCGGTGCGCGACACCGTGCAATCGGTGCGTCCCGACGTAGTGATCAACGCCGCCGCCTTCACTGCGGTCGACGCCTGTGAGACACAGCCAGAACTGGCCGAAGCGGTGAACGTGACCGCAGTCGAGCATTTACGCAACGCGACGATGTCGATCGGCGCCCATCTCGTCCACGTGAGCACCGACTACGTCTTCGACGGCACACTTGACCGGGCCTATCGCGAAGACGACGAGCCGAACCCGCAGTCGGTCTACGGACGCACCAAGCTCGCCGGCGAGCGAGCGGCCGGTGCCGACGCAACGGTCGTGCGCACGTCCTGGGTGTGTGGCGAACACGGAAACAACATGGTCAAACTCATACTGCGGCTTGCTGGCGGCGACGGCGAGCTGGCGTTCGTCGACGACCAACGCGGCAACCCATCTTTCACCGCTGACCTCAGCGCAGCGTTGGTCACCCTTGCCGAGACGACGCCGGGGGGCATCGTTCACCTGACCAACGCTGGCGCCGTGTCGTGGTATGAGTTCGTGCGCGAAATCCTCGAAGCATCGGGACACGATCCTGGACGGGTACGACCGATCTCCACCGCCGAGCTCGACCCGCCTCGCCCCGCGCCGCGACCCGCCAACAGCGTGTTGGCCAATGAACGCTGGGCCGCCCTCGGCCATCCGCCGCTGCGCCACCACCGCGAGCCCTTGCGCGAGTTGATTGCCAGACTGCAATCGTCGGTGTGACACGTGGGGTCTGACCCCAGTTGTCACACAGCTACAGGCCGAGGAACTCGCGGGCCGCAGCGATGCCGTGGAGTTCGATGTCGTCGCGGCGGATCGAGTCGTGGTGGGCGCGGTCCATCCGGAATCCGATCAGCTCATCAGGCGCGTTGCGACGCAACGCGCGGCGCCGACCTTCTTCTCGATAGCCGAGCTTGCGGGTGACGCCGAGGGATGGTCCGTTGTCGTGCCATGCGCCGGTCGCGGCGTAGTCCGCATCGAGGCCAACGAATCCCAGGTGCAGTGCAGCGCGCCGTATTTCGGTGCCGATCCCGCTGCCTTGGCGGTCACGGGCGAGCCACGAGCCGGTCTCGAACTGGCGCAGCGTCGGAAACTGTTCGGCGGCCAGGTCACACATGCCGATGGGCGCTCCGTCGACGATCACAGCGAACTGCAGCCGCCACGATTCGGGGCGGGTGCCGGCACGCGACTGCCAGTAGAAGCGCAGGGCCTCTTGCTGGAGCTGCGGTTCCGGGAAGTCGGTCCACGCGATGGTAAACGGGACAAACGCCGGGTCGTGGATGTCCGCCGCCAACGACACGAGCGCCTCGGCGAGGTCGTCGTCGAGGTAGCGGAGCTCGACACGTGGAGTGGTCACCCTGAGGGTGAACAACGGCCAGTGTTCATGTCGCATCGCGCCAGTCTTCACCCCGCGTGCGACGATCGAGCCGTGGGTTTCACACGCGCTGAACTCGAGTCGTACGCGGGCGTCACCG
>JBCBSO010000051.1:0-12454 GCA_039819205.1 Actinomycetota bacterium | reverse complement strand
ATGAACTCGGTCGTCTCGATGTCGAGCACGCCGTTGAGCGAGAGCAGTTCGTTGAAGGTGCCCCGCACCGTGCCCTCCGCCGATGCGCCATTGTCGCCGATGATGTACACGATCAGCGTGTCGTCGAGGATCTCGAGCTCGTCGAGGGCGTCGACGAGTTGGTCGACGCCGCCCGTGCCGTTGCGCGTGTCGACAAAGCGCTCGGGCTCGATCGACATGAACCCCTCGAGCGTTGGGCCTGGTGTCGCCTCCGAGGTCGTCGGCCCGCCGCAGAACACGTCGGCGGTCGTCGCGGCGCGCACCGGCAGCGGGTCCGCACCGACTGCCACCACCGCGGCCGCGACCGACGCAGCGGCCGCCACCGCCAAACTCACCCACCGTTTCACGCGCCGCGACGCTAGCGAGCGGGGGAAACCATCTGACGTCAGCGCTTCTGGCGCTTTTGAATGTTGGCCCACTCGTCGCGCAGGCCGACGGTGCGATGGAATAACGGTGCACCGTCGGCGGTGCGGTCGGCGGCGAAGTAGCCGAGCCGCTCGAACTGGACGACGTCACCCGGCGGCACGTGGGCGAGCGACGGCTCAACCTTGGCCGCCAGCAGCTCGCGCGAGTTGAGGTCGAGATCGTCGAACGGATCACCGGTTTCTGCTCCCGGCACCTCGGCGCTGAACAGTCGCTCGTACAACGCCACCGTCGCATCGACGGCCTCTGCCGCCGACACCCAGTGCATCGTCGACTTCACCTTGCGCCCATCGGGTGACGACCCGCCACGTGTGTCAGGGTCGTACGTCGCCCGCACCTCGACGACGTTGCCGTCGTCGTCGGTCACTGCGTCGGTCGCCGTCACGAAGTACGCGCCGCGCAGGCGGACCTCGCGGCCGGGCGTGAGGCGGTAGTACTTCGGCGGCGGGTCGAGCTTGAAGTCGTCGTGCTCGATGTACAGCTCGCCCGAGAAGGGAACCTGGCGTGTGCCGGCGTCGGGATCTTCCGGGTTGTTCACCAGGTCGACGTACTCGACGACGGGATTGCCGTCGTCGCCGGTCGGCCAGTTGGTGATCACGAGCCGGAGCGGTCGGAGCACGGCGAGCCGCCGCAGCGCGGTGCGGTTGAGCTCGGTGCGCACGAACGATTCGAGCAGCTCGATCTCGTGGCGACTGTTCGTGCGGGCGACACCGATGAACTCGGTGAACTCGCGCAACGCCGACGGCGGATAGCCGCGGCGGCGCAACGCCCGCAGCGTCGGCAGGCGCGGGTCGTCCCACCCGTCGACCACGCCGTCGGCGACGAGCTGGGCCAGCTTGCGCTTCGATGTGATGGTGTGTGTCAGCTCCAGCCGAGCGAACTCGGTCTGCCGCGGCTGATCGGACGGCAACGACAGATGCTCGAGAAACCAGTCGTACAGCGGTCGGTGACTGTCGAACTCGAGCGTGCACAACGAATGGGTGATGCCTTCGATGGCATCGCTCTGTCCGTGCGCCCAGTCGTAGGTCGGATAGATCGACCACTCGTCGCCCGTGCGGTAATGATGCCCGTGGCGGATGCGATACATGATCGGGTCGCGCAGCTGCATGTTCTCGTGCTGCATGTCGATCTTGGCCCGCAGCACCATCGAGTTGTCGGCGAACTCGCCGGCGCGCATACGTCGGAGCAGATCGAGGCTCTCCGCCGCTGGACGGTCGCGGTACGGGCTCTCCACACCTGGCTGTCCGTAGCCCCCTCGTTGGGCCGAGATCGTGTCGCCATCTTGTTCGTCGACATACGCCAGGCCCGCCTCGACGAGCGATTCGGCCCACTCGTAGAGCTGTTCGAAGTAGTCGCTGGCGAACAGCGCGTCGGCCACCGGCGGGTAACCGAACCAGGTGAGATCCTCGATGGCCGCGTCGACGAACGACACATCCTCGGTATCGGGATTGGTGTCGTCGAATCGCAGATTGCAGGTGCCGCCAAACTCGCGCGCCAACTCGTTGTTCAGGCTGATCGCCTTGGCGTGGCCGATGTGCAGGTACCCGTTGGGTTCTGGCGGGAACCGTGTGTGCACCCGACCCCCGAACGTGTTCTGCTGCTGGTCGTCGGCGATCAGATCGCGTATGAAGTTCCCAGCGGCGTGTTCGGGGTCGGGGGCCATCGGGCAAGTATGGCGCCTACCCCCGCCAGGTCCAGTTGCGAATCTCTGGCATGTCCTCACCGTGCTCGCGGGTGTACGCGTGGTGCCGGGTGCGCTCGTCGATCATCTGCTGACGAACGAGCGCCGCCTTCGACCCCAACCCGGGCGTACGGTCGATCACGTCCATCACGAGGTGGAAGCGATCGAGGTTGTTGCGCACCACCATGTCGAACGGTGTGGTGGTGGTGCCCTCTTCGATGTACCCCCGCACGTGCATGTTGTCGTGGCCGTTGCGCCGATACGTCAAGCGATGGATCAGCCACGGATACCCGTGGTAGGCGAAGATGATCGGCACGTCGGGCGGGAGGATCGTGTCGAACTCGCTCGTGCTCAAGCCGTGCGGGTGCTCGTCCTCTTCGACGAGGCGCATCAGGTCGACCACGTTGACCACCCGCACCTTGAGATCCGGAATGTGCTCGCGCAGGATCTGCGCTGCGGCAATCGTTTCCAGCGTCGGGATGTCGCCGGCGCACGCGAGCACTACGTCGGGGTCGCCGCCGTCGTTGCTCGCCCAGTCCCAAATGCCGATCCCCCGCGTGCAGTGCAGCACGGCTTCGTCCATCGACAACCAGTTCATCGACGGCTGCTTGCCCGACACGATCACGTTGACGTAGTTGACGCTCGACAGGCAATGGTCGGCTACCGACAGCAGGCAGTTGGTGTCCGGCGGGAAGTACACCCGCACGACCTCGGCCTTCTTGTTCACCACGTGGTCGACGAAGCCCGGGTCTTGGTGCGAGAAGCCGTTGTGATCTTGGCGCCACACGTGCGACGTGAGGAGGTAGTTGAGCGAGCTGATCGGTTCGCGCCACCCGAGCGACCGGGTGACCTTGAGCCACTTGGCGTGCTGGTTGAACATCGAGTCGATGATGTGAATGAAGGCCTCGTAGCACGAGAACAGCCCGTGCCGACCGGTGAGCAGATATCCCTCGAGCCACCCCTGGCACTGGTGCTCGGACAACATCTCCATGACGCGACCGTCGGGTTCGAGGGCGACATCGGTGTCGAGTTCTTCGAGGTGCCACGTCTTGCCGCTCACTTCGTACACCGCGTCGAGGCGGTTGCTGGCGGTCTCGTCAGGCCCGAACAGACGGAAGTTCTGCCGGTCGGCGTTGACCTCCATCACGTCGCGCAGTAGGCGCCCGAGCACGCGCGTCGGCTCCGACGTCTCACGGCCTGGTTGGTCGACCGCCACGCCGTAGTGACGAAAGTCGGGAATCTCTAATGCGATCCGTAGCTTGCCGCCGTTGGCGTGCGGGTTGGAGCCCAGCCGCCGATCGCCGTGCGGGAGCCACGACGTGATCTCACCAACTGGGGCGCCGCCGTCGTCGAACAGCTCCTCGGGCCGGTAGCTCTTCATCCAGTCTTCGAGCATCTGCAGGTGCTCGGGGTTCTCGCGCACGCCGGCGAGCGGCACCTGGTGGGCCCGCCACGTTCCCTCGACCGGCACGCCGTCGACAACTTTCGGCCCGGTCCAGCCCTTCGGTGTGCGCATGACGATCATCGGCCACGGCTGGTCGAAGGTGGTTTGTGAGCCCGTGGCCTTGATGTCGGCGATCTTGTCGAGGCACGTGTCGAGCACATCAGCCATTTGCTGGTGCACGGCTTCGGGGTCGTCGCCGGACACCCAGTGCGGCTCCCACCCGGTGGCCCGCATGTACTGCTCGAGTCGCTCGTCGCCGATTCGGGCCAACACGGTCGGGTTGGCGATCTTGTACCCGTTGAGCGCCAGGATCGGCAGGACGGCGCCGTCGCGCTGTGGGTTGATGAACGCGCTGCTCATCCAACTGGTCGACAGTGGTCCCGTCTCGGCTTCGCCATCGCCGATCACACACGCCACGACGAGATCCGGGTTGTCGAGCGCGGCACCAGTCGCATGCGACAGCGAGTACCCGAGTTCGCCGCCCTCGTGGATCGAGCCAGGTGTCTCGGGAGCGTGATGGCTGGGTATTCCGCCAGGGAACGAGAACTGCTTGAACAGCCGCTGCATGCCGCGCTCGTGATGGCCGATGTTCGGGTACACCTCGCTGTAGGTGCCCTCGAGCCATGTGCACGCAACCATCGCTGGACCACCGTGACCGGGACCGGCGATCATCACCATGTCTTGATCGCGATCGACGATCGCCCGATTGAGGTGGGTGTAGACGAGGTTCAGCCCCGGCGTGGTGCCGAAGTGGCCGAGCAGCCGCGGCTTGATGTGTTCGATCGTGAGCGGTTCTCGAAGCAGCGGATTGTCGAGGAGATAGATCTGGCCGACGGCGAGGTAGTTCGCCGCACGCCAATGCGCGTCGAGCTGAGCGAGTCGATCTGAAGAAAGCGGAGTCGCAGGCACGCACCGATCGTCGCACCGATCGGCTGCCTCGGCAATCGGGACTTCAGGCCCTTTCTCTCACGGCCGGGGCGGCGTTCACTACGCTCCGGCCATCGCCGACGACGAACGCAACAGCCAGGCCGCCACGGAGAGCGGCGCGCCAGACCGGGCCGGGGTCGTGCTGGCGACGCTGATCCTCGTCGCCGGTGTGGCCAACCTCAACCTGTCGGTGGCCAACGTGGCACTGCCCGACATCGGATTGCACTTCGGCTCGAGTCAGACGTCGCTCGATCTGGTCGCCGTCGGCTTCTCACTCGGACTGGCCGGCTCGGTGTTGTACCTCGGCGCTGTGGGCGACCGGTACGGGCGCAAGCTGCTGATTCTCGTCGGTATGGCGCTGTCGATTCCGGCGTCGCTGATCGCCGGGTTTGCCGGCAGTGACACGATCTTGATCGCCGGCCGGATACTCGGCGGTGTCGCCGCCGGCATGGCCTTCCCAACGACACTCGCGTTGATCACCGCCCTGTGGTCGGGCCCGGCGAGGACGAAGGCGATCGCCACGTGGTCGGCGTTGGGTGGAGCCCTTGCCGCGCTTGGCCCACTCCTGTCGGGGTGGCTGCTCGAGAACTTCTACTGGGGGTCGGTGTTCCTCATCACGGTCCCGCTCTCTGCCCTCGCGTTCTTGCTGGCGTTGCTGATCGTCCCGGCCCACGTCAACGAGACAACCAATCCGGTCGACCACCTCGGCGGCGTGATCTCGATCGTGTTCGTCGGCGCGCTCGTGTTGTCGATCAACTTCGCCGGCGTCTCCGAGTTACGCAGCACCGCTATCGCGGCGGGCGTCGTGATGGTCGTCGCCCTCGTGGCGTTCATCCTGCAAGAGCGTCGAGCGCGGTTTCCGCTGTACGACCTCGGGGTTGCGTCGCGGCGGGTGTTCTGGGTTGCCGCCCTCGCTGGCATCATCGTGTTCGGATCGTTGATGGGCGCGATGTTCGTCGGTCAGCAGTACCTACAGAACGTGCTCGGCTACTCACCGCTCGAAGCGGGCGCAGCGATTCTGCCGGCGGTCGTGTTGATGGTTCCCTCGGCGCCGATCTCGGCGCGCATGGTCGGCCGGTTCGGTGCTCGCCTGACGTTGCTCGTCGGTTACGTCTTCTGCTTCGCCAGCTTCTTGTTGATGCTCCTGTTGTGGGACGAGGGCGCGTCGTACTGGGCCGTGGCGCCGGCGTATGTCTGCATCGGGATCGGCGTCGGCTTGGCGGGTACGCCCGCCTCGAACTCGCTCACCGGTTCGGTGCCCGTCGAGCGCGCCGGCATGGCATCGGGTACCGCTGACCTGCAGCGCGACCTTGGCGGTGCGGCGATGCAATCGGTGATGGGAGCGTTGCTCACGGCGGGTTACGGCGCGGCGATCGCCGCCGACGTCGCCGACGCCCCGCCTGCACTACAGAACCAGGTGACCAACGACATCGCCCGCGAGTTGGAGAGCAGCTTCGCCGCCGCCGAACTCACCGCCGAGCGCGTACCGGTCTTCTCCGATCAGATCATCGCCGCCGCCCGAGTGGCGTTTATCGACGGCTCGAACAATGCCTACCTGGCCGGGTGTGTGGCGATCGTCATCGGGTTCGTGCTGGTCGCCACCGTGTTCCCGCGCCACGATCGAGAACAGGAGCTGCTGGCCGAGTACCAGGCCGCCGACGCCGCAGCGCGCACGGCTACGGACGCACCGGAGCCATCTTCGTGAACCCCGTCGTGGTCCTCGCCGACGACGAGGTCCGCGACCGAGTCGAACTCGACGTCAGCGGCCCCGCCGACCGTGAGGTGCTGCGGCTGCGCGCCATCGACGATCTGAGCGGCCTGGCCACCGGCCGGTACTCGCGTCCATCGGTGGCCGCCGGCTTCAGTCCCCACGAACTGCTCGGCGTCGACTCGGCGACCGACGACGACACCGACGACGACGTGCAGCTGCTCGGGTTTGCGTTCACCCAGTTCGCCATGCCGGTGCTCGCCAACGCAGCACTCGACTTCGACTTCCACCCGGCACCGAACCTGCGCTCGCCACGAGCGATGCTCCCGCTGATCGTCCGCGGTGCCGGTCGAGTGACACTGATCGCTCCGGTCAGCGGCGCCCACGAACAGATCATCACCGTGCGCGATGGGCAGTTGTGGTGGGGCTGGCACGGCGATCTCGACCAGGTCGACGCAGGCCACACCACCTCGATCATCGTCTATCGCGACGACTCCGTGTCGGCGGTGCTCGATCGCTGGGGCGACGATCTCGCTCCCGCGCAACGCCGCCCGCTGGCAACGAACCCGGCCCTGGGACGGCTGGCCTATTGGACCGACAACGGCGCGGCCTACTGGTATCGCACCGAGCCCGGCCGGACGATCGGCGAGTCGGTGGTCGACGTCGTGGCCGACCTGCGCCAGCGCAACGTACCGATCGGCGCAGTCGAACTCGACTCGTGGTTCTATCCGCACGAAGTCCCACGGGCGATCGCCGACATCGGGTATCCCGACGACGTTCCGCCAAGTGGGGCGATGACCTGGACGCCACGCGCCGATGCATACCCGCCGACGGAGCCCGACGGCGTGCGCTGGCTGGGGCGTGCGCTCGACGACCCGCCGTTGATCCTGCACGCCCGCCACATCTCGACGTCGTCGCCGTACATCGACGACGCCACGGATTGGTGGGTCGGCGAACTCGCCGCCGCTCCGGTTGATCCGACGTTCTTCCGTCGATGGTTCGACGATGCGCGTCGATGGGGCACCACCTGTATCGAGCAGGATTGGATGCTGCTGTTCTGGTTCGGCGTCGCCGAGATGCGACGCCAACCCGGCCGGGCGCTGCAATGGCAGCGTGCGCTGAACGAGCTGGCCAACGAGTTCGACATCGACCTGATGTGGTGCATGGCGACGCCCGCCGACCTGATCGAAGCGGCACAGCTCGATCGAGTTGCGGCGATTCGCACGAGCGACGACTACCGGTTCACGGCCGATCCGGCGTTGTTGTGGACGTGGTTCCTCACCGTGAACCGACTCGCGGCGCCGCTCGGGCTGGCGCCGTTCAAAGATTGCTTCTTCTCACAGGCGGACGTCGACGACAGCCACGACCCGATCGATGGCGACCCACACGCCGAGGTCGAGGCGCTCCTGTCGGCGCTCAGCGCCGGGCCCGTCGGCATCGGCGATCGCCTCGGAAGGACCGACCGCGACGTGGTGATGCGTACGTGCGATGCCGACGGACGAATCCTCGGTCCGGACCGGCCGCTGGCGCTGATCGACTCGTGCCTGTTCGGCGCTCCTGCCCGAGGCGAACGATTGGCGTGGGCAACCACCGAGATCGCGGTCGACGGCGCGGTCTGGACCTACGTCGTCGCGTTGAACACCGCCAATCTGGACGACGAGCTGATCGACGACCGAATGGCGTTGGCCGACACCGGCGTCGAGGGCCGGCGCTACGTGTACAACTGGCGGACGAGGCAGGGCGAGGTCGCCGACGAGGTCCGGGCCAGCCTCGCACCGCGCGACTGGGCGCTGTTCGTGTGCTGCCCCGTGGAGGACGACGATGGCAGTACCTCGGTGACGGTCGGCGACCCAACGAAGTACGCGACGATGGCCGCGGCGCCCGAGCGATGGGAACGCCGCCGCCTCTCCGCATGACCGAACCCTCCTCCGAACCCTCCGAAGCGACGCCGCCACTGGCCAGCTGGTTGGCAGCCGCCCTGGTGGTCGGCACCTCGGCGGCGGTCCTCGTGATCGAGCTCTTGGCGATTCGACTCCTCGCGCCGTACGTGGGCGTCACCCTCGATACGTACACCGCGATCATCGGGACCGTGCTGGCGGGGATCGCGATCGGCGCATGGCTTGGCGGGGTCGCCGCCGACCGGCTCGATCCTCGACGGCTGATCCCACCCCTGCTCGTGGTGGGCGGCGCGCTCGCCCTGGCCACGATCCCGATCGTGCGGGTGCTGGGCGACGGCCTGCAGTCGACGACCGGCGCCGGCGTGATGATGCTGTCGGCGGTGGCGTTCTTGCCGTCGGCGACCGTGCTGAGCGCTGTGCCGCCGGCGGTGGTGAAGCTGCAGTTGCGATCGTTGTCGGAGACCGGCGCCAAGGTCGGTCAGCTCTCGGCGTGGGGCACCGCCGGCGCAATCTTGGCGACACTGCTGACCGGGTTTGTTCTGGTCGCTATTGCTGCGGTGACAACGCTGATCATCACCGTTGGGCTCGTATTGATGGCCGCCGGTGCTGCGCTGTGGATCACCATCGGGCGGGCGACCCTGCGGACGCAGCTACCGCTGGTCGGCCTCGCAGTGGTGATCGCGGTGACCGCCGGAGTCGGGGTGGTCGCGATCGCGTCGCCGTGCCAATACGAAACCGCGTACTACTGCGTGTCGATCGAGGCCGAGCAGTCCGGCAACGTGCTCGTCCTCGACGACCTCCGCCACAGCTTCGTCGATCTCGACGACCCAACACACCTCGAGTTCTGGTACGTCGACCGCATCGGCGATCTGATCGACGAACAACCACCCGGCCCGGTCGACGTGGTGCACATCGGAGGGGGCGCGCTCACCCTGCCGCGCTACGTCGAGGCGACTCGTACAGGAAGCGAGCAAGTGGTGTTCGAACTCGATGGCGAGCTGATCGACATCGTCGAACGAGCGTTGCCGCTCCCACCGACCGAACAGATCGACATCCGTACCGAGGATGCACGGGTCGGCCTCACTGCGCTCGACGACGGAATCGCCGACATCGTCGTCGGCGACGCCTTTTCGAGCCGCGCTGTCCCGTGGCACCTCACGACCGCTGAGTTCGCAGACGAGATCGACCGCGTGCTCGACGACGACGGCATCTACGCGCTGAACGTGATCGATCGTGGCGAGGGTCGATTCGTGCGGGCGATCGCCCGCACGCTCGCTGAGCGCTTCGAGGTGACCGTGATCCTGGGACCCAACGCTGCGGAGGGACGGCTCGGGAATTCGCTCGTCCTCGCGTCGAACGGCGCAGTCACGATCGATGGTCCGCTCGATGGGGGCATCGAGGTTGACGACATCGATGCGTTCGTCGACGGCGCACAGCTACTCACCGACGACTACGCCCCGGTGGATCAGCTGATCGCCCGTTGAGTGATCAGCTGGAGGACGCAGCATGATGACGACATGAGCGACCGGTTTCTCGACGCGGCGGTCGAGGAGGCGCGTCGTGGGCGGGCGGCTGGCGGCATCCCGATCGGATCCGTGCTCGTGCTGGACGACGAGATCGTCGGCCGTGGTCACAACCAACGCGTGCAGCTCGGCAGCCCGACTCGCCACGGCGAAATCGACTGCCTGGAGAATGCCGGCCGCTTACGTCCAGCGCAGTACCGACGCTCGACGATCTACACCACCTTGTCACCGTGCGACATGTGTACTGGGGCGATCCTGCTATATCGCATCGGCCGGGTGGTGATCGGCGAGAACCGGACGTTTCTCGGCGCCGAGGACCTCCTTGCGGCGCGTGGCGTGGCGGTCGACGTGGTCGACGATCAGCGCTGTGTCGACCTGATGCGCGAGTTCATCGAATCGTCGCCCGAGCTGTGGAACGAGGACATCGGCGAGCTCGACGACTAATGCGCCCCCACTTCAGCCGTCAGCGGTGTTGGTCAATCAGTACCGGGTTGCCGTCGGGGTCGACGAGCACGAACGACGCGGGCCCTTCGGCACGCTCGGCGGTCGTGTCGTCGCGCACCTCGAGTCCGGCTTCACCGGCCGCCGCTCGGATCTGACGAATGTCGGTGAACTCGGCGGGCTCATTGTCCGGCGGCGGGCCGCTCCAGCCGGGGTTGAAGGTCAAGACGTTGCGGTCAAACATGCCCTGAAACAGCCCGATCGAGGCGTCGCCGTTGCTCAGCACGGCCCAGTTCTCACCATCGCCGCCAACCTGCTCGAAACCGAGCGCACCGTAGAAATCGAGGGACGCGGTCAGATCTGACACCGCAAGGCTGATCGAGAAGGCTCCGAGTTCCATTGGAGCGAACATAGGAGTACGCCGGTGCCTCGTCAACGCGCCAGACTGCTGGGATGACCGCAGTGGAATCAACGTCGGCGGACGCCGATCTCACCGCTCAACACATCGCATGGGAGATCGACACGATCATCCCCGACGGGCAATCGACCGACGATCTGTTCGATCGTGCGGAGGCGCTCGCCGCCCAGCTGGCCGAGCTGCGAGGCACCGTGGCCAACTTGGATGCCGAGGGTTTGGCCGCTGCCATGCGCACCCAGGCCGACATCGCTGATCTCACCTCGCGTGCCGGCTACCACGCGATGCTGGCCTTCAGCACCGACACGGCCGACCCGGCACGCGGCGCGGCGATGGCGGCGAGTCAGGAACGCTCGACGGCGATCGAAACGCAGCTGATCTTCTTCGATCTCGAGTGGGCGGCGCTCGACGATGAACACGCGGAGCAGCTGCTCGCCGACGAGCGTCTCGACTTCTGCGCCCACCATTTGCGCACGCTGCGGGCGATGCGGCCCTACCTGCTCAGCGAGTCGGAGGAGACGGTCCTCGCAGAGAAGAGCCAGACGGGCGCCGGGGCGTGGGTCCGCCTGTTCGACGAGCTCACATCGGCGATCACGGTCGATCTCCCTGATGATTTGGGCGGTTCGGGCGTGCCGCTCGATCAGGCCCTGTCGTCGTTGACGCATCACGACCGCAACGTGCGTAGCACCGTCGCCGACGCGGTCACCGAGGGACTGGCGCCAGGACTTCGGACGCGTGGCTTCGTGTACAACACGCTGCTGCTCGACAAGTCGATCGACGACCGGTTGCGCGGATTTCCATCGTGGGTGTCGTCGCGCAACCTGGCCAACGAGGCGAGCGACGAGTCGGTGCAGGCGCTCGTCGACGCCGTCGTCGATCACTACTCCATCGCCCAACGTTGGTACCGGCTGAAGGCGCAGGTGCTCGGTGTCGAGCGTCTGGCCGACTACGACCGGCTGGCCTCGGTGGCTGAGTCGCAGCAGCAGATCGGGTGGTCGCAAGCGACCGACATCGTGCGCGAGGCGTACCACTCGTTCTCCCCCGAGCTCGCTGGGATCGTCGATCGTTTCATCGACGAGCGATGGATCGACGCGCCGATGCGCCCCGGGAAGCGAGGCGGGGCGTTCGCCGCCTCGGTGTCGCCCGATCACCATCCGTATGTGCTGCTCAACTGGACTGCAACGACACGTGACGTGGCCACCCTGGCGCACGAACTCGGCCACGGCATGCACTTCTATCTCGCCCGCGATCAAGGCATCTTCCATCAGACGACGCCGATCACGCTGGCCGAGACGGCATCGGTGTTCGGCGAGACGGTGACCAGCAAGCGCTTGCTGTCGACGATCGACGACCCGGGCGAGCGGTTTGCACTCCTCGCGTCGGTGATCGAAGACTCGATCGCCACCGTGTTCCGGCAGGTGGCGATGAACCGCTTCGAGCACGCCTGCCACACGGCGCGCCGAACCGACGGCGAGCTGAGCGTGGAGCGCTTCGGCGAGTTGTGGGGCGACACACAGCGGGCGTTGCTGGGCGACGCGGTGGAGATCACCGAGGGGTACACCACGTGGTGGAGCTACATCCCGCACTTCATGGGTACTCCCGGCTACGTGTACGCCTACGCCTACGGCCAGTTGTTGGCGCTGTCGGTGTACGCCCGCTACGAAGCGGAGGGATCGGGATTCGTCCCCGCATACATCGACTTGTTGCGTGCGGGAGGGTCACGGACGCCGGAACAGCTCGGCGAGATCGTCGGCTGCAATCTGGCCGATCCCGCGTTCTGGTCGGACGGCCTGCGCATCGTCGAGCAGCAGCTCGAAGCCGCCGAGGCGGCAGCCCGCGCCGCCGGTCGGTTGTCGTAGTCGCGCATGAAGGGCGCTGCCGCGGTCCTCGCCGTCACGCTGGTTGCGGTGTCGTGCGCCGACGACGCCGACGACGGTGCCGTCGCCAACACGTCG